>CAYHFB010000010.1:17934-23655 GCA_964355695.1 uncultured candidatus Brocadiaceae bacterium | reverse complement strand
CGTCAGCAAGGCTAAAGCCTCGCCCTACGTATAAACAGAAAAAAGTCGCCGTAGGACTAATTTAATCAGACTGTGCCAAATGAGCAATTTTACTCATTTCGAGATGTTTCTCCCCCACTTTGAGGGTTAAAATGGCTCAAAAAGCCGCCGCAGTGCGTTGCTTTCATCGGTAGGTACGTTTACGCCACCGATATGTCCTCAGTGCAGATAATGCCCTTTTTCCCAGGGTGTGCAGAAGTATTTGTTTTCCCAAAAAAAGCAGCAGGTATTGGGTGAGATACCATAACTCGTTGATCATTGGTGAAATGTGGTGAGACCGGCGTATCTTCCAGTCGTCCAGGTGGAATTGCGACCCGCCTTTTCCGCCCGCCCTCATGCGGGTAAAGATGTCTTCGGTGATTATCCACGGCACGTTTGCTTTCATGCATCGCAGCACAAAGTCGTAATCCGCGCCAATGCGGTAGTGTGTGTCAAAGGTTCCAACACGGTCGTATACGCTACGTCTCACAAAGGTGGCCGGGTGTTGAATCGTCATACCCTTATGGAGGTGAAGCAGGCTTGATTTTAAAACCACCTTTGCGCCCCCGTCGATATCTTCCCAAACCTCTATGGCGCCAGATACTACGCCAACTTCCAGATTGTGAGAAAATAATGCTGCAACCCGTTCAAGCGTCTTGGGCAGCCACACGTCATCGCTATGAAGAATCGCTATAATGTCGCCGGTAGCACGGTTGATGCCCTTGTTTATGGCGTCATATATGCCGTTATCCGGTTCAGACTGCCATCCGGCTGCTGCCGATGGGTATTTGGCGACAATGTTATAAGTATCGTCCGTGGATTTACCATCTTGTATAATAATTTGAATTTCCGGCCAATTTTGACACAAGACGCTTTTCAAGGTGTTCTCGATGGTGCTGGCGCGATTCAATGTGGAAATAATTACGCTGATTTTCATGTGTTTAATTAAAAGAAACTGTTGACGGGTAAAGATTTATGACTATAATAGGAATCTTTGTAAATTGATTCTGATGAGTACGAGAAAAAAATCTACAGCGTTATGGTGAAAACGGGAACGATAAAAAATAATTCCTGATGCTTCGCGACGTTTTTAGATGGCACGATTGCGCGAACCTCAGTGAACCGGATGCGTGCCAAGGACTACACTGCGTAAAAAATCTACTCAAAAGCCTTGTATAATATGGAACACAGGGCTTTATACCAAGGTTATTACTGGAAAAAGGTAAAAAAGTTATCTCTTATGATAATAATAAAGTCTATACCGCTATTCCACTTGAAAATAACAATATTTCAATATGACCTGAAAGGTTAGGATAGGGTAACTATGCAAAAAATGGAGATTTTTACTGATTATCAATTGTTTTTTGGTTGTGGTAAAGCAAACCCTGCAGAACATTTGAGAAACATTTCACTATCGGAACTGAAAGCGGCTTATCGGAAAAAAGTCATGGAAACCCATCCTGATCGGGCAATTGCCCTCGGGAAGGCTGCAACCGAAATGTCGAAACGGTTCAAAGACGTGGCTACCGCCTATCAGCGGTTGATTACGTTTGTTCAAGGGAACTACGACGACGTTTACGGCGAGGAAACGACCGATGAAAAAAATCATGAGACAACCGTCTTTCAGTCGGAAGACGAGGACGTGTGCGATCGGAGAAATCATAAAAAAATTGTCGTTCATCCTAAATCCGAAAGAACCAGGCCGGAAATTTTCTACGATGGTTCTATTCCCAAGCGTAAATTATTAATAGGCCAGTACCTTTATTATTGCCGGCACATTTCTTGGAAAACGCTTATTGAGGCAATTATATGGCAAAAAAAGCAAAGGCCCCGCGTAGGGCAAATTGCCCTTGAGTGGGGAATCCTGAGTATGGACGACATAAAGATGATCATGTCCGAGCGGACGTATAAGGAGAAGTTTGGAGAATTTGCTTATCGCAACGGGTATTTAACGTACTTTGAATTTTTGGCTATTTTGGGTAGACAATACCGGCTTCAGCCGCCAATAGGAAAGTATTTCAAGACACAGAATATCATTGGCCATGAGGAGTTGGAAGATATCGTGGAAAGACTCAGGATTTGGAATAATGAGGTAGAACTCCTGTAGTGTTTTACCCATTTGCAGAGGTACCTAATATCGAATAGCGAACAAGGAATAACGAATGCTGAAGGATAGGGGAAATAGTTGATCTTGAACCCCCGGTAACCGCTAATAAAAGATTGTAGAAACGACCCGGCGTGTCGTCTGTGCTATTAGCGTCAATTAGCGTTCATTCCCGGTTGATGAATACGGATAAGAAAACTTCATAATTCGAAATTCCTTGTTCTTTATTCGTAAGTCAGTGTACCGTTAAATAGACCTGATATGCCCTACTTCATACCTCCTCCTTCGGATTGGGCTTCTATAAAAAGGCTTTGTGGTTAAATTTGTTTTGGTTGCGGCCGCGCCGCACTAGGATTTATGCGAACGATCAGGGTTAATCTGTCAACCAACGGCTATAACATCTACATCGATAACGGCCTTATTGAAAAAATCGGTGAGCTTTTGGTTAAAGAAAAAGAACCGTGTAAGACGCTCCTGATAACGGATAAGAACGTCGAAAAGATTTATGGTGACGCGGTATTGGAAAGTCTCAGGCGGGAAAAATTTGACGTTGGCCTTGTATCCATTGACCCTGGCGAAGAGCAAAAGTCGTTAGAAACGGCCGGTATGTTGTACCATGCGTGTTTTGACCGCAAATTGGACCGGAATTCCCTCATCGTAGCCCTCGGTGGCGGAGTGGTGGGTGATATTGGTGGTTTTGTGGCCTCTACCTTTATGAGGGGTATACCGTTCATTCAGGCGCCAACCTCGCTGCTTGCACAGGTTGACAGCAGCATCGGCGGCAAGGTGGCGGTGAACCACCCGAAAGGGAAAAATATGATTGGCAGCTTTTATCAGCCAATGGCCGTTTTTATTGACACCGGAACGCTTTCCACGTTGCCTGCAACAGAACTGGTGGCTGGCCTTGTAGAGGTTATTAAATATGGTGTTATTAAAGATGGAAAATTATTTGAATATATCGAAAAATCATTGCATGGAATAGTGAGGTTGAATTACGACGCCCTCTTAAACATTATTGCCACTTCCTGCCAAATCAAGGCAAACGTTGTTGCTGAGGACGAAAAAGAGAAGCACATAAGGGCCATATTAAATTATGGCCACACCATAGGCCATGCCATAGAGACGCTTACCGATTACAAGAAATATCGGCACGGGGAAGCCGTTGCCATGGGAATGCTCTATGCGGCTAAAATTGCCGTTGAGATGGGTTTAACCGATAATACCGTCTATGAGCGGCAGCGCACCTTGTTTATGAAGATGGGGCTATCTCTCAATCCTGGATTAGATGCTGGGGACATTATAAAGATTTTATATACTGACAAGAAGACCGTTGCTGGGCGGCTCCGTTTTATTCTTCCGCTAAGTATCGGTGAGGTGATTATCTCGGATAAAGTTACCGAAGATATTTTGTATAAAGTCTTACGTAACGGCATGTAACGGCATGTAACGGCATGTAACGGCATATATCTCTTTAAAATTGTTGTTGAATACGCCAAGTAATTTTGTTACGTTAGCACACTTGAATCGTAAATTTATGCTAAAAATAATACTGCTTACAACCGGGAGAATGAGTTAGATGCGGAGGGTTGCTTTTGGGTTCTTGTTTATCATCTTGCTGATCTGTGCATCATGGTGTGAAGGGGGTGAGTATCCTTACCGGCTATTTTACGTTTCCAGTAAATTAGACAACGATGGTGAGGTCGGGAAGGTTTGCAGTGTTGTAAGGTCGGCTGCGGGTGCCGGTTTTAACGGTATGGTCTTTTCCAGCACCGGCATGGAGAGATTAGGTGTTGAATTTTCCGGTTACACTAAAAGGTTAAAAGAGATTGCCAGGGTTTGCAAGGAAAACAACATAGAGATTATTCCCATGGTTTTTTCGTTAAACAGTGACGACAGCACGGTGTTTCACGATAAAAATCTTGTCGAGGGATTGCCGGTAAAAGATGCGCCGTTCATCGTATGGAATGGCGATGCGGTATTGGTTCCCGATCAGTCAGTTCGTTTTCCGAACGGTGGTTTTGAGGACTATGTAGGTGACCAAATAAAGCTGTACCAAGTACAGGATGTTGCCGTGCAGGTGATTTTTGCCGATAAGGCCGTACACAAAGAAGGCAAGGCGTCGCTGAGGTTTGAAAAACAAGAACGGGATGCAGGCACAAAGGGATATGTTGCCCAGGATGTGCGGATAAAACCTTACAGGAGTTATAAGGTGTCCTTTTGGGTAAAAACAGAAGGTCTTAATCCTCCCACAAGCTTCCTGCCTCAGGTGCATGGAAAGGATAGCAGGATTTTGATGGAGTTGAATCCTGTCCTGCAAACTATCGGTGACTGGCGAAGAATGACCTTTGGTTTCAACAGTTGTGATAATTCGACGGTAAAAATCTATCTGGGTCTGTCTAATTGGGTGAGCGGTAAACTGTGGGTTGACGACCTGAGCATTGAAGAAGTTGCCCCCCTCAACGTCTTATCGCGTCCTGGAACGCCCGTAGTGGTCCGCAACAAAAAAACGGGAGCTACCTACGAGGAATCATACGACTTTGCTCCAATTGTAGATAGTAAAATGAACTTCCGGTTTGACCATGAAGAGCCGTTGGTTAAAATTATACCCAACAGCAGCATTAAAGATGACGACCGGTTGCTGATAAGTTTTTATCAGGGTATCGCCCTGCATGAGTCTCAAGTTTCCTTCTGTATGTCTGAACCGAAATTGTTTGAACTTTGGCATGATCAGGCGTTCGCCATCCATGAGGCTATTGCGCCCAATAAATATTTCCTCAATGTAACTCAGGTTCGCGCCGGCGGTACCTGTGAGACGTGTAAACAGCGAGGGATTTCTGTGGCGCAAATCCTGGGGGATTGTGTTACACGCCAAATGGGCATTGTGCGGGAAATAAATCCGAATGCCGAGGTGTTTATCTGGTCCGATATGTTAGATGATAACCATAATGCACGTAATAATTATTACCTTGTTGACGGCGACCTTACCGGTTCCTGGAATTACATTCCCAAAGACCTCATTATCGTTTGCTGGTATCATAAATTAAGAAATGAGAGTATGCACCACTTTTCCAGCCGAGGTTTTAAAACGCTTGCATGTGTTAATTCTGACAAAGGGGTTGGTGAAGCCAAGGATTGGTTGCAGGCGCTGAAAAATACACCGGATGCAAACGGCGCTATGTACACCACATTTGAAAATGACTATACTAAACTAGCCTCATTCGGGCGTGTTGTTTATTCCGATATGGGTGATGATGAGTGGGTGGATGTGTCTGTTCCGGAGACGGTAGCGCCTGCCGGGGCTTCAACGGTTGCGGAACGAAAAAAAGACACAGAGAAAGAACATCCCCTGAAAAAAGTGAACACGCGGGACAGCGCCGACAAAGAAAATATAATCTCAGTTTCTTCGTCAGCTTCACCTGGTGTGGAAGACACACAATCAGTTGTTCCTGAAACGGAAGGTGAGGATGCTGATGAAGTGGCCTTTGCCGTTTCCTCAACCACGGTAACTGCAAGCAGTGAACGGAACCGGCAGACAGTAAGATCGCCAATGGCAAAAGGTACAAATGAAGCAATGCCCAATAAGTCTGCTTCCGCATCAC
>CAYHFB010000010.1:12345-17834 GCA_964355695.1 uncultured candidatus Brocadiaceae bacterium | reverse complement strand
CCAATGGCAAAAGGTACAAATGAAGCAATGCCCAATAAGTCTGCTTCCGCATCACCGCAAAAAACCGCTGGTGATGTTAAGGTGTCTTCCGGTGATAAGCATATAGTTCGCGTTATTGATGACATGCCTGCTGTTGTTTCTGAAGCGGATGCGGAAGACTATAAGGATGAATCGGGAGATGAGGTTGCTGGTGAATCTTCTGAAGAAGTTGCTGCCATGCCGTCGCCGGTAGAAGGCGGTAAAAAACAACTATCGGTTGCTTCCTCAACCACGGCAACTGCAAATAGTGAGCAGAACCGGCAGGCGGTAACATCGCCAACGGTAAGAGGTGTAAGCGAGGCAAAGCCCAGGACGCCTGTTTCCGCATCACAGCAAAAAATCACCGGTGGCGAACAACCGCAGATTTCGGTATCTTCCGGAGAGGTTTCCGGTGTTGGACGAATTGTCACCGTTTCTTCATCTCCGGAACCTGGTGATGTGCATAAGCAGGGTGTTGAGCCATCTGTGCAAAATAAGGCCGTTGGGAAGTCCCGTATTGAATCCGCCGCTACGGTACCTGCGCCTGTGCAGGAAAGCGGCGGTAAAAAGCAACCGATGGCGGTTTCTGCAACCGTGAAAACGGCAAGTAGCGAACAGGGACGGCAGAGTGCGTCTTCACCAATGGCAAAAGGCACAAGCGAAGCAAAATCCAGGACGCATGCTTCCGCATCGTCACAAATAAATGTAGCGAGTGAACAGCCGCAGATGGTGGTATCTTCACCATCGGCAAAGACCACCGGTGTGTCCCAATCAAAAGCGCCTGTAGAAAACAAAGGCAATAAGGCCGCAGAACCGGATGCGTCTGTACTTCGGGTGAAAACGGTGACGGAGCCTTCCATTCCTCCCGGCAAAGCCGGTGGACTGGGTGTTGTTTTTGGGCTTGTCGGTGGAAATGACGACGAGGTTATGAAGGGCGTAAAAATCAAGATTGAGGGAACGGCCTTTTCTGATTACGCGGTGACGGATGAAGATGGGTTTTTTGAATTTGGTAATCTTGCCGCGGGGAATTACACTATTACGCAGGAGAAGCTTGATTATCAAACACAAAGAATCGTCATCAACCTTGAAGAGGGAGAGGTTGTTGACTTGGGAACCATTGCCCTGGGGACGACCAGGAGTTACATTTTCGGTTATGTGAGAGACTCTATAAGAGGCAATCCTATAGGAACGGCAACTATTAAGTTAAAGGGGTTGAAGACAAAGTCGAAAAACACCGCTTTTACTGATACCGATGGGTTCTTTAAGTTCGCGGATTTGGGCGAGGACACCTACTTGCTTATTGCAAGGAAAAGAGGTTTTAAAAGGTTGAACCGCACCATAAGGCTAAGTCAAGGGGAAGAACGTGAGCTTGAATTGGAAATGAGGGTAAGGGCTCAGAAAGAGAAGGATCCTTCTAAGGTAACGATTGAAAGCAGCAAGGGTAAGGTTCTGGAAGAGGAATGAAGTTTTGTTATGTGGCTGAAAATTATTACGGATAAAGGAGAAAGTAACTTCTCATGGGCATAGTAGGGCGGTTGTCACAAGACATGATATCCCTTATGTCACAGAATGCACGGGAACTTGCTTCCATTGAGGGCAATATATTAAGCAGTGCAAGGGACAAGGAAATCAGGACCATGTATGTCACCAGTTGTAAGGCGAAGGAAGGGAAAACCGTTTCTGCCATAAGCATGGCGTACACGCTGTCCAACAAGACCAATTTTAAGGTATTGTTGATTGAAGGGAACCTGTATTACCCAAAACTAAGCGAGTCGTTTAACGTTAACAACTCCTATGGTTTCTCTGATTTAGTAGCTTCTGACATGGATTTGAACGACGTGTTGGTAAAGACGGAACATGATAATTTGAGCCTGATTACCCATGGGAGCCAAAAAGGCCATACCCTTGACGTGGTAAGGCTCAATGCGTTTTTTTGTAATAGATTTAACGCCGTTAAGCAGAAATTTAATTACGTAATATTCGACGGTTGCTCCGTCTTTGGTTTTTCCGACGTGCCTATCATTGCTAGGCATTTTGACGGGATGTTGTTTGTTGTGGAATGCGAACAAACCAAATGGGAGATGTTTCAGCAGGCCAAGGAAAAGATTGAACTGGCCGGGGGACACATTTTAGGAGCGGTTATGAATAAAAGAAAACATTATATACCGAAGATGCTTTATGGAAAAATATAAAAACAGCTATTTATTAAAGGCGTTGGTTTGCCTCTTTGCATTTTATGCCGGTATCTTTACCTTATCCGGTTGTGCTACACACAGTGAGCATGTGTATCCGGGCGGGGAGCTCATTGATTCATCGTCCGCCTTGTTTGATTTCACCGATGATCAGTATGACCCTTTTAAGGAATATCGCATATATCCTGGAGATTTGCTGGACGTCATGTACCAGGTTACTTCCTGGAGTGAGACGGATAAGTTTACTATAGCGGTTGACCATTTGGTTAGTGTTCGTTTTGTTCATGCCCCGGAATTAAACGTGGAGCAAATGGTTCGGCCTAACGGTAATATAACGCTTGCATACCTCGGCGAGGTTCATGTCGTTGATAAGACCGTTGATGAGTTGGAAAAGTATTTAAAGAAGAGGTACTCTAAGATATTTAAAAATCCCTCACTTTATGTCGTCGTACCGGACTTTAAGAAGCACATTACTGAATTTAAACAAGATCTTCACACCGCCCCGCGTGGGTTGAGCCGGTTGGTAACCGTTGGACCCGACGGATGGGTTACGTTTCCCATGGTGGGCAATGTCAGCGTCGAAGGATTAACGATTAACCAAATTGACGCCAAGCTAACGCAACTCTATCAATCGATCATGCCCGGCATGAATGTTGATATCTTTTTGGAAAAACACAGGCCTCTTAACGTCTACGTGGTCGGAGAAGTAGCAAAGCCGGGCGCCTATGATATCACAAAGGCCACCCCCCTTGTACAAATTTTAACCCTTGCCGGAACACCGTTTTATTGGGCAAATTTAACGGACGTTGTCGTCATGAGAAAACGCGACGACAAGATACTTGCTACAAGGGTTAACGTAAAAAGTATGTTCACACCGGTAGAAACCTGCCTGGATTTCGCAGGGTCTGACTTTAAGGAACCGTTGTCGTCTGGTGATTTGTGCGCCGCTATTAACGCGGACAATTATCCATTGTTTACGGATTCCAAACGTGATACAATCTCTGACTTAAACGCTATCTTAACGGTTCCGAACTTCTATGAGATGGTTTGCGGTAGAACGGGACGAGACACCAAGGCATTTTCCAAAGACACGCAGGCTTTAATTGTAAAAACAAACGGTTATCGTAACGGAAAAGATTTCTCCCGTTTAAACGAGGAAGAACAAAACAGCATAAGGATGCTTAATCGCCTTCTCCTGGAAGACGTGTACACGAACCTGACGCCAAAGTACCTGGCAATGGCAAGCAAAATGATTTATCTGAGGCCAGACGATATGGTATATGTGCCAAAGCGTAACATGAAGAAGATGGCAGAGTTTATGACTGATCTGAAAGGTATTGCAATGTTTAACGGCTGGGGTGCAAATATTGGTTTTGGTTATCAGTTGCACATGGAACGGGTACACTCGATGACTCACCAGGGCGGAGATCAAACGATAATACAGACCGGACAGTAGTTAAGGCTGCTCATTGGTGTTTCATCTTGCGAAGGGAGAAGAATTTCAAGTATCAGCCTTGACTATGCGAAAGATCGATATGTTCAGGAATAGTCACGTAGGGCAAGGCTTCAGCCTTGCTGGCCTGATCGTAGTGAAAAGCGCAAACCTAAAGGTTTTCCTTACGTTAAAAAAAGTTTCAGCAAAAGATCAAAATAATTATTTAAAGAGATTTATCCGTGCCGTTTAACCCGTTTTGGGAATGTTTGCCATGATTCGTTCAGAAGACTATAAACGAGAGCTTATCATTATCTTTTTTACGCACTTAAGGATGATTCTCGCGATAACCTTAATGGTGTTTGTTGGTGCGGCTCTTATCGGCTTTTTCTGGCCTAAAACCTATTCTGCAACCGGGTCAGTTTTAGTTAAAACGAAAAAGCCGGACAGCATTCCCGAGGCTATGGAATTAACGTTTCCTAAGTTTAGTGACGTAACCAAGGAAGATTTACATTCGGAAATCCAATTACTACTTTCTGCCGACGTTATAGGGAAGACCATAACGTATTTAGAGGACAACAAGCTGATGTTCTTCGGAAAGGATCAAAGGGATTCCGCTTCTTTAACGCCGGAACAAAGAAATGAGATATTTACTAAAAAGATTTACACGGTAAAGACTCATTTGGAAGCAACCCCGTTGCCTGCGTCCAACGTCATAGGGGTGACTTATGTCGGTAAAAATCCGGACAAAGCCGTTGTTTTGTTGGATACCTTGTTGGCGCAATATCTGAACTATCGGTCAGAGATTTTTAGCCCGAGTGAAGAGGAGGGCTTTTTGAGTGATCAGGCAAAGGAGTTTAAAGAAAGTCTTGAAGCAAAAGAAGAGGAGTTGCTCAATCTGATCCGTGAGAAAAAGGCAACGGATCCGCAAAAAGAAATAACCAATAATCTCCTGTTGAAGGGCGATTTGGATCGCACCCTGAATCAATTAAAAAGCAACACGATTGATAAAAAGTCGTCCATTGAGTATCTTGAAAAAACCCTTGCTTCCACGGGCATCGAATATTTCTCATTTATAGAGAATAATCTGTCTTTGAATAATTTTGGGGTTGCTTTACAAAAAGTTTATGGTGACTGGAGAGATACCCTAAGGGTATACAGACCAAACAGCGAAAACGCAAGGGAGTTAAGAGGTGAAGTGAACGACTTAGCCCGGGCGCTTAAAGAGGAAGTCGAGGCATACAAAGATAACCAGGTCAGCCAATACAAGGCAATGTTGAGAAATATTGCAGATATTGAGGGAAGGCTTGAAACGTTAGATGAAAAAAATGTCAGCCTGCAGGAACTGGATTTTTACGTCCAGAGGATGGCCCGTGAGGTAAATTTTTTAAAGACTTCCTATGAGACCTTCGAGAAGAGAAAAGAACAGGCCCGGATGAATCGTGATATGGGTACTTTGACGAAATTTAGGTACGTGAGCATCGTAAATCGGGCGTTTCCGTCGAATGGTCCGATATTTCCACAGGCTGGAAAAATTATACCCTTTGGTCTTTTAGTTGGTTTTATCTTAGGTTGCGGCATTGCCTTCACCCTTGAGCACTTTGACCACACCTTTAAAAAGCCTCGTGACGTTGAGGTCTACGGAGGTGTTCCGGTAATATTTTGCATTTCACAATTGAAATAAGGGTTGTATTTCGTTAGTACCGGTTGAGTGCGATTATAGTAGGGGCGACACTATTTATGGAGAGATATTATAGAATGAATTACGATTTTAGAGGTGGGTATTCTCCTCTACCTGTCATTGTCAGCCGGTTGTTCAATTCATCACTTGCGTTTATATTGATGAT
>CAYHFB010000010.1:0-12245 GCA_964355695.1 uncultured candidatus Brocadiaceae bacterium | reverse complement strand
TACCTGTCATTGTCAGCCGGTTGTTCAATTCATCACTTGCGTTTATATTGATGATCATTGGTATACCTGCTTTTGTGATAATCGCCATAATGATTAAAATACAGGACAGGGGCCCTCTTTTTTATAAGGGAGTTCGGTTGGGGAAAAACAAAAAACCGTTTGTGATGTACAAATTCCGCACACTAATACCGAATGCCGAGTCCCTGATAGGCGCGGAGCTTCTTTCTCATAAGCACCGGATGATTACTAATTCAGGCGTATTTCTGAGAGACTCCCGATTGGATGAACTGCCCCAGTTGTATAATATTTTAATAGGTGACATGGATTTTTTGGGGCCTCGTCCTGAACGTGAAATTATTTATGAGCAATTATGCAAAAATATCGTTGGATATGATAAGCGCTTTTTAGTAAACCCCGGTCTTGTGGGATATTCACAGCTTTTTACCCCTCATGGGACACCCAAAAAAATACGTGCGTTAATAGATAATCATTTCCTTCTTAAAAAGCGAAAACTGAGTTGGGAAATATACATAGTTTTACAAACGGTGGTTTCCGTTAACATCGTGATTGTAGCCAAAGCGATTTCATACGTATGGGATGGTTTTATTTCTCGAAGAATATTGAGAAGATACAAACGAGAAAAGAGGGATCTTAAAAGGATCGAGATTCCTGACGGAAAAGTTTCCATTGGAAGGAAGTCGGGCGATGGAGATTTAGTGTTTTCAAACGACGCTGAACTGGTAGATATTAATGAAGCGGCATTTTTAATATATACCAACGATAAAATCACCAGGGAAGACAATGTTTTTAAGCTCGAAATCGATCATGTCGGCGCGAAGGCTTGTGCCCGCATAAAAAGGAAAACGGCGCTATGTAATGGAATGATTTTCAGGGAATCGCAACTCAATGGTAACGAGTATAAATATTCCTACATCGTAAATTATACCCCATTTTCTCCGTTCAATGCATACATAGTGGATCAGTATTTTTTAAGAAAAAGCATCATGTTGCATAAGATTATTTAAGTTTATATCCTCCTGTGTGGCAGCAGCTCGCTACAGAAGCCTTTAGCGAAATAAAGAGAAAAGGGGCGTCGAAAACCTGAAATAATGCCCCCTTTTCCTTTGTGCCGTAGTGTTTTATCCCACACCGTGTTCTCCGTGATTGTTATGCTGAAAATACAAACCACGATAGATGAGCATTTCACCTATGGAAATGAAATCAACAATAAGAACAACCCGGTATAATTCATCATGGCTGGTTATTGCGGTCATCGCTTCTATTGCTTCTGTTGGCTTACTGGCAACTCCCTACTATTTATATTCCATCCTACCGGGTATAGGTCTGTTTTTCCTCCTTTTCATGGGTAAATTTCCACAGATCGGGTATTATGCTATTGCCTTTATGATTCCTTTTGGCGCATTTCGTGGTAGTTTGCCATGGGCTATTGCGGCCGTCCTCATAGTAACGACCTTGCTCAAATTTGTTATAGAAAAAAGCATTACTTCACGGTTGAAATCCCCGCTCTGGCCGTTGCTTTTGTGCTTCGTCCTTGTTAATCTGATTGCTTCTGTAAAGTCTGAGTTTGCAGAATACGCGCTTAAAAACGTGCTATTGTTGGTGATTGGGTATTCCTTCACGGCATTGGGTATGATATTTCTATCGAAAAATGATTTTGTCAATTATTTTCCGAAAACCCTTGTTATCAGTATTGCAATAAGTTCCTCAATGGCAGTAGTTGGTTACTTTTTTAAGGTAAGCGCCTTCAGCTATATTAGTGTTGAAGAGACCGAGGTGCGCGCGACCGGTGGGTCGATAGACCCCAATCTGATGTCATTGATGGTTATTTTTTGCATACCGATTGCAGTCAACTGGTTACTAAATGCGCAGCGGTTTTGGGAAAGAGTATTTGTTTTCGGGGTGCTTGGTACTTATGCCCTTGCCATTATGTCTACGTTCTCCCGCACGGGCGCATTTATTTTTGTCATTACCATAATACTTCTCCTTAAAACCCACGCAAAGAAGCTGAAGCCGACACACTGGGGATTTGCTGTTTTCGTTACCATCGCAACTGTTGGCGGCGCTATTTACACTACGCCTGCCGACTATTGGGATAGGTTGAGGAGCGTAACAAGTAAAGAAGACAAGGCCATCAACAGGAGACAATCATATCTTACCGTTGCGAAAGAGGCCGTAAAAAAACATCCCATTATTGGTACAGGCACTAGTACCTTTCGAGACATTTTCAAAACAACAGATTACGCGCGCATGTTTCAAAGCAAAGACGTCGAAGATGAGGTAACCATGAGGCGTTATGCCCACAATACGTACATTGAACACGTTGTCGGCAGTGGAATAGTGGGGTTGTGTTTCTTTTTAGCCATTATAGGAATGGCCTACAAAAGTTATCAAACCGCTTATAAAAAATTTATGTTATCTGCAAACATAAAAATGGCAGAAATGATAAGGAGTTACCAAATATCTTTTATTTCATTGTTGTTCAATTTATTCTTTTTGAGTGATATCCAGCACAAGTATTTCTTGTTATCGCTTACCCTTTCCCAGGTGGCGTTGCGGCTTTCCGGTGAGGTGCAGGAAGGGGAGATGGGGTAATTTCTCTCGTTCCCAAGCGACAGCTTTGGGAATGCGCCTGTACCAGAAGCTCCTGCTTCATCTGGTTTTCAGGAACAACACGATGGTGAATCTCTTAAAAGATAAGCGTCCTGGTTATGTTAAGCCGCCTTTTTTTGTCGCCCCTTCAGGGCTTGTTTTATTATTTTTTATCAGTAGTTTCATCCCTGGCTATATACTTTCAGCCCCTCGGGCTTGTTGTAGAGCGAAGAGGTTCTTCGCTCTCTTATGAAAACATCTAACATTCAACGTGTGTACCGATAAAAAAGGATGATTTCATGGCGGTTTCAGAAAATATTTCACCGATACTCGTCTTCACCCTGGCAAAACAGCATGGCGGCGCTGAAGTGCGCGTTGTAAATTTCGTCTCCGCGCTACATAATAAGCATGCCTATGCAGTTGGAGTCATTGCAAACTCGCCCTTGCATAAAAAACTTATCGAAGACAATTTAAACGTCGTGCCTTTCGCGTACAATCGTTTCGACCCAAGGCTTCTTTTGGCGCTTCTTCGCACGATTCGCCGTGATGGCTATAAAACCATCGATATGCAGACCATTCAGTCCATGTTTTGGGGAATGACCGCTGCGTTGTTGACTCGTATTCCTAACGTGGTGGTTACCGTTCATAGTTCTTATGGACGGTACAAAAATAGTTTTAAAGGATGGGTGTATGAAACGATGTTGCGCTTTGCTGCCCACAAGATGGGTGGAAAGATGATTGCTGTTTCAGAATCGGTGAAGGAGTATTTGCTGGCTATCGGTGTTAAGGAGGAGTGCATTGCCCTCGTACATAATAGCGTTCGGTGGGATGAACAGCCCATGCAAAAAACTGAGCTTTCGATTCGTCAATCGCTGGGATGGGGGAAGGATTGCTTTGTGGTGCTGGTAGTGGGGCGGCTTGAGGCGGTAAAAGGGTATGATTACTTACTGGACGCCTTGGCTTCTGCCGTACAGGAAAGGCCGCATATCCGTTGCCTTTTTGTTGGAGAGGGACAGGATCGCAACAAACTCGAGGCACAGGTAAGGCTGTTACAGCTTGAAAAATACGTTCACTTTGCCGGTTTCCAAAAAGAGGTTAAAAAATATTTGGCTATCGGCGATATTTTTTGCATGTCTTCCCTATCGGAAGGTCTGCCTTACGCCTTGCTGGAGGCCTGTGTATACCGCCTTCCGTTCCTGGTGACAAAGGTTGGAGACATGGCAAAGCTGTTGCATGATGGAAAAACCGCCGTAATCGTGCCGCCAGCAGATGCTAAGGCTTTGTCGGAAGGACTCGTTTGGCTTTATGACCACCCTGAAGAACGTATCTGTTTAGGGAAAGCGGCTTATGAATATTTGAGCAGAGAATTGTCTCTTGAACAAATGATAACCAAGACACTGGAGACTTATCGCGGTTAAACGCCACGATGATACGCAGCGTTTTCCTCGGCGACCGTTTGGTTTTTGATTCCAAACAAAGGATGAAACATTGGTAAGTATCGGATAATTCACACCAATAAAAAAAAGAAGCCACCTGCTTTACGGGTGGCTTCTTTTTTTATGCTTAATTGCAGCCTGCACGATAAAAACCGTATCCGACTGATTTGCTCATTAATGGATGATATGGAAACAAAACAACAAGTTTAACGCTTCGTCCACTGGAAGCTCTTTCGGGCGCCCTTTTGGCCGTATTTCTTTCGTTCCTTCATCCTGCTGTCTCTCGTTAAGAAACCACCTGCACGCAGGCATTCTACGTGGGCGCGGTTCGACTTCGTCAATGCGCGTGCAATGCCCAGCGACAAAGCTCCTGCCTGTCCCGTTAAACCTCCGCCTCTGACGGTTGCCAGCACATCATAGTCTCCTTGTGTTTTTGTGGAGTTCAATGGCGACCGCACAATGCCCCTCTCACGGTCGATGGCAAAGTATGCATCCAAATCCTTGTCATTTACCGTGATTTTTCCAACGCCTTTTTTGATTCTTACCCGTGCGATCGATGTCTTACGTCTTCCCGTACCCCAAATAATCTGTTCTTCTGTCACTTTTAACTCCTTTTAATTAGTTGCGAATAGTTAATTCTTTAGGTTGTTGCGCCTGATGAGGATGATCTGCGCCTGCATATATTTTTAATTTTGATATCATGGCCTTTCCTAACCTTGATCTTGGCAGCATGCGCCTTACCGAACGGCTAAATATCTTTTCAGGTGCCGTTTGGAGGGTTTTACCGACCATGCGCTTTCTGAGGCCACCCTGGAACCCGGTCACGTAATAATGTACCTTTTCAGCCATCTTCTTTCCGGTGAGTTTCACCTTGCTGGCGTTGGTAATAATAACAAAATCCCCAACGTCTACAAACGGCGTATATTCCGGTTTGTGTTTCCCCTGAAGAACCCTTGACACCGTGGTCAGCATTCTACCCAATATAAAATCTTCAGCGTTAACGATATACCAATTCCTCTTTACTTCATTTTCCTTTGCCATAAACGTATTCATTGCATTGTATCCCTTAAACCATAAAAACCAAAAAGCGCCATTCTTGAATTCATGGCGCTTTTGTTATAAAGCTCTATTTATATAGATTTTATACATTGTAAAACCATTATTATTTTTTGCAATTGCAATCTTTGGACTTTCCAGAGCAATGACCACAAGGGCAGCCACCCGGACATTCACATGCACCGGCAATAGCTGTCTTTACAAGCGTTGGCACATTGGTCAAGCCTACTCCAAACATGAGCGCCGCAAACAATATAAACGAAGCACGCATTTTCTTCATGAATAATTGCCTCCTTAAGTAAATATTAATTTTAAGTTTAAGATATGCCATCGTTATCTGATACGATTTTAAATTTAACTTATATCACAAGGGTTGAACGTTGTCAATCACTATTTCTCTTTTTCATTCAGTGGATTTTCCATTGACATATCTGTAGCTTATTATTAGCATAATATTCCGTATCTTTAATTATGGTGACCGTTTGGTCGGTACACTGAAAACCGTGAAGGCAGCCCCAAAACACCTTTCATAAAAGAAACAGGGGATTGTAATTAGCCGTTACCCGTGTATCAAGAACTGTCATCTGTCTTTTTCAAATAGGCTTTTACATACTATGGCTCAAGATTTATTAGTAGATTTAAGCGTTCTGGACTTGAACAAGCCGGTTATTACTATCGAGGATATCCGCACGGTAATACCTCATCGGTACGAAATGGAACAATTAAGCGGTATTATACAGTTTGATCCGGAACAGAAGATTATTATTGGTTATAAGGACATCTCAAGTGATGAGTTTTGGGTGCGGGGGCACATCCCAGGACGTCCGCTCATGCCCGGCGTGCTTATGCTTGAGGCCGCGGCGCAATTGTGTACGTATTATTACAAAATGACCACCAAAGATGACCGGTTTCTCGGCTTTGGCGGTATTGACAAGGTGAAATTCCGTGGCAAGGTTGTACCGGGCGACAAACTTGTCATCATCGCAAAAAACAACGAACTCCGCTCTCGAAGGGCCGTCTTTGACACCCAAGGTGTGGTGGGGGGGAAGTTGGTATTTGAGGCGGTTATTATTGGCATGGTGGTGTGAAAAAGCTGGGAAATCCAATGTGCTGATTCACCGGGATTAGGAATTTTCAAATTTAAAATAAGCTGCTAAAGGATGGGGCTTTGCTCCAGACCCCAAGGTTCTTTCAAACAACAGGGAATTAATTTTATTTCGCAATGTGCGAACGTTCCAACGTTCCAATCGGCACATTTCTGCATAAAATCCCCTTGCAAGTGCATTTTTTACTGAAAGCACTGCTACGAAATGACTCCAACCCAGTTGTCGTGACTGTGTCACGACAATTGGGCTGGTTTGGGAACAAATCATAGAATTGCACCATCTGCCTATAAATGTTTTGTTCTGAAATCCTTCCCTTTATTCAGAAACCAATTTTGCAGACAGCATCTGCAAAATCTCTGCGTCATACTCAGCCCGTATCCCTTTTCGTATTTCATGGTTTAAGAATTAATTACCTCAAATGCCTTGAAACCACTGACAGAATAACGGTACATCTCGGTAGTGTTAAAAGGATAAAAACAGATAGAAAATGCCTAAAAACGAAGGCTTGTTATCTTGCAACTGTTCCGCTTGGGAAATATTTTCTTGGTTAAATTACAAGAAACGTGATAAAATCCACGTTCTTGTTTGTGAATA
Source organism: uncultured candidatus Brocadiaceae bacterium (assembly GCA_964355695.1). Classification (GTDB taxonomy): domain Bacteria; phylum Planctomycetota; class Brocadiia; order Brocadiales; family Brocadiaceae; genus JACVXV01. Next base: position 5,443 of record CAYHFB010000010.1, on the reverse strand, counting down.
ATAATTATTTCGTATTATTAGGAAAATATTTTTATGAAAATTGCTGTTTCGGGTAAGGGAGGGGTAGGAAAGACGACTTTCGTGGCCTCTCTAGCCAAGGTTTTCAGTGAGTGCGGCAAGAAGGTTATTGCGATAGATGCTGACCCTGTATCCAATTTGGCGGTGACGATGGGTATTAAAAGCACGTCCGGCATCGTGCCGATCAGTCAAATGAAGGATTTGATAAAGGAGCGGACGGGCGCGTCTGACGAGTACGGGAAATTTTTCTCACTCAATCCTACGGTTTCCGATTTGCCGGAGAAGCTTTCTCTGGAACACGAGGGCATAAAGCTCATGGTGTTGGGCGCGATCAAGCGCGGGGGGGGCGGGTGCGCGTGTCCTGAGAGCGCTTTTTTGAGGGCGTTGCTAAGCCATCTCATAGTACACAGGGATGAGGTTGTGATTGTGGATATGGAAGCAGGGGTTGAACATCTGGGGCGCGCTACGGTGAGGTCGGTAAATGCCCTGATTGTGATTGTTGAGCCGGGGTCGAAGAGTATTGAAACGGCCTTTCAGGTGAAAAAACTTGCAGACGATATCGGCCTTAAGGCGATTTATGCCGTGGGGAACAAGGTCGCGTCTGAAGGACACAAAGCGCTCATCGAAAGGGAGTTGAAAGACATCCCCGTTCTTGGTTACATTTCTTTGAATGATAAGATTCTTGAATCTGATATCGAAAGAAAGGCTGCCTTTTCTGGAAATAAACTTTTGCTTGATGAGGTGCGTGCTATAAAGGAAAGACTTGTGGAATTGACTAATAAATGACAAAGTGTCAACTTTTTCACTTGATTTTGACGTGACAAAAATGATAGTCTATCGTTCCAAAAATTCTCAACAAACTGGTTCATGATTGTCCATCAGGAAGGTATATGTAATGTGCATTGCTTATGGTGGGTATTCGTAAGCCGAGGAATGGAGGTAATTCACTAATGGAAGAAAAACAAAAATCAGTAGACCATATCATGCTCGACCGGATGAAGGAAATGAAGGTGGAGACGATGTACGACAGGTACGAGCAGCAGCTCCCGCAGTGCGGCTACGGCAGCCTGGCATTGTGTTGCCGCCATTGCAATTATGGTCCTTGTAATATCGCACCTTTCGGTCCGGGACCGAGAAAAGGCGTTTGTGGCGCGGACGCCAATACCTTTGCGGCCAGGCACTATCTGCGTATGTGTGGGGCAGGCACTGCGTGCCACTCCGACCACGCGCGCGCCGCGGCGCACCTGCTTGTTTCCACGGCCAGGGGTGAAGCGCCTGGGTACAGGATAAAAGACGTCGATAAGCTCATGATGGTTGCCGAGTGCTTCGGGATAAAGACAAAAGACCGCAAGACTAATGAGATCGCCGAAGAGGTGGGTGAGATGGCGCTCATGGAGTTTGGAAAACCTTACGGAACGCTCCTGTTCCTGAAAAGGGCGCCGGAAGCACGCCAGAAAATATGGGAAAAGCTTGGTATTGCGCCCAGAGCGATTGACCGTGAGGTTACCGAGAGTTTGCACAGGACGGGCATGGGCGGCGACCAGGATTACCGGAACCTCACCAAGCAGGCCATGCGCGTATCGCTGGCGGATGGCTGGGGTGGTTGCATGATCGCCACGGAGTTACAGGACATCATGTTCGGCACACCAAAGCCGACACAGGGGAAATCAAATTTAGGGGTTATTAAGAAAGACCACGTGAACATCATTGTTCATGGCCATGAACCACAGCTTGCCGAGGCCATCGTTTTGGCAAGTGGAGACCCATCGATTGCAGAGGCGGCTAAAGCCGTGGGGGCTAAGGGCCTTGTAATTGCAGGACTCTGCTGCACAGCGAATGAACTCCTCGTTCGGCACGGTATTCCTATGGCTGGTCACATGACTATACAGGAATCCGCTATAGCGACAGGAGCCGTTGAGGCAATGGTTGTTGATATACAATGCGTGATGCAGTCACTCGCCGACGTGTCGAAACAGTTTCATACGAAACTTATTACTACCTTGTCGAAGGCAAAGATTTTTGGCGCCGAGCACGTGGAGTTTGAGGATGAGCATGCCATGGAGGCGGCAAAAAAGATTATCATGATGGCTATAGATAACTATAAGAACCGTGATAACACCAAGGTGTTTATACCAAGCGCAGCCGAGCCTAACCTCGTAGCAGGTTTCAGCCATGAAACGATAAAATACATGCTGGGCGGCAGATTCAGGGCTAGTTACCGTCCGTTGAATGACAACATTATCAATGGAAGGATTCGCGGCGTTGTCGGTATTGCCGGTTGTACGAGTCCGAAGGCAGGTGTTTGTGAGCAATCTTATGTGGAAATGGCGAAAGAGTTGATTGCTAACAACTTCCTGGTAGTGGCTACGGGCTGCGCTGCGGGGCAGTGCGCTTCGGGCGGCTTGCTGCTTCCTGAAATGAAAGATGCGTGCGGTGCGGGTTTGAGAGAGGTTTGTGAGGCGGTTGGTATACCTCCAGTGCTTCACTCCGGCGCTTGCGTTGATAATAGCCGCATTCTTATCGCCGTCTCAGAGATGGTGAAGGAAGGTGGTTTGGGGAATGATATTTGTGAACTGCCGGTGGCTGGCGCTTGTCTTGAATGGATGAGTGAGAAGGCCATTGCGATCGGACAATTCCTGGTAGCCTCCGGTATCTATACGGTATTCGGTATGAACTCGCCTGTAGCCGGCGCTCCTGACATGCAACGGCTCCTGACTAAGGAAATGGAAGAGTTGGTTGGCGCAAGATGGGAGTTTGAAAAGGATTTGAAGAAGATTGGCAGGATGCTGATGGACCACATCGAGAAGAAGAGAGACGCCCTTGGCATAAACACGAAGAAGGAAAGAAAGCTTTACGATATGGCCGAAAGAAGGGCGCTGGAAAGAGAATGCAAGCCGGTTCCCGGTGGACATCACTAGAAAAGCAAAGCAACAGACCAGAGAAGCGTGTACGAAAGTATGCGTTTCCTGGATGAGGTTTGAGATGGACTAATTTTGTAGAATATAGGGTGGCATGGACAAACCCTGTTTGTCCGTGCCTGTGACACACTACGGTATGAAAGCCCCCGATAAGTGGCATACCACTGTCCCCCGCTGGTGGGGGCGCAAGGGGTGGAATTGTACAAGAGAAAAGCCTGGCATGTTAGTACGTGGATTTGCAAAATAGAATCTGCACGAAAGGGTGTTAAGTTCATGTACAGGAAATTCAAAGTAGGGACACGGTGCCCGTGTCCTTTTACGTGTGAACACCAATAAGTCGCCGAAGGCCTAATTTAACTTATTGGTAAAGATAAACCGTCAATAAAGATTTTTAAAGGGGTTGTTTTTATGTCGAAGATCATCTGTTCTGCCGCAATACGCGGTGCATACCAAATTGTCGATAAGGCCGACAAAAAGCTATCGGAAGCAATCGCGCAGAAAGGGCGCGACTGCAAAGTGGAATTCCCCAACACTGCGTATTATTTGCCCATCATTTATTCGATGACGGGCATACCGGTTAAGACACTGGAAGATTGTGTTCACATTGTAGGGATGGCAAGGAGTATGTTGCCTCCGATACCGGCTGAAAAACACTGGGTGCCTTATTTGGGACATACACTGGACGCCGGTATGGCCACCCTTTTTGCGGAAGAAGTTTACGAGGCCTGTAAATATCTCATCGGTCCGCACCCGGTAGACGGGATATGGCTTGGGGCGGCGGATGACGTGATCATGCGTGAACGCGGCATTGAGTTTGTTGACGGCACGGCGCCTGGTTTTGCGGCTATCGTAGGTTGCGCGCCGGATTCTGACACGGCCGTAAAGATTGCCAGGGAACTCCAGCAAAAGAACCTGTACGTGTTCATGCAGTCGGACAACCTTGGGACGACGTTTGCGGAACAGTTGGCAGAAAAGGGCGTGCAGATGGGTTGGGATACCCGTCTGGTGCCGTTTGGAAAAGAGACCTCCGCTGCCGTCTATGCACTTGGTTTTGCCAATAGGGCCGCCCTTTCCTTCGGAAACGTGCCGCCGGGTGATTTCAAGAAAAACCTCCTTTACAATAAGAATCGTATTTTTGCCTTTGTGCTCGCGTTAGGAACAGGAGTTACTGATGAACAATACGCGAATGCAGCCGGGGCAATCAACTATGGCTTTCCTACGATTACCAACATTGACATCCCGGAAATATTGCCTACCGGTGTTTGCACTTACGAACACGTTGTTTCCAGGGTGCCGGTCGATAAGATTGTTGAAAAGTGCATTGAGGTGCGCGGCCTGAAGATTTCCATCCACAAGATAGATCTTCCCGTACCGTACGGGCCTGCTTTTGAAGGGGAACGTATCAGAAGAGAGGATATGCAGGTTGAGATCGGAGGTCCGGGTACCCCGGCCTTTGAATTTGTCTGCACGAAAGAACTTGATGAGATTGAGGATGGAAAGATTGAAATTATTGGTCCTGATCTGGATGGAATTCCCCCGGGACCTGGCGTGTCTATGGGTATCATGGTCGAGGTGGCCGGGCGTAAGATGCAACCTGATTTCGAGCCAATTTTCGAACGGCAGATGCACCGCTTTCTGGGCGAGGCGCAGGGGTTTTTCCACATGGGACAAAGGGATATTATTCGCCATCGTATCAGCAAGGAGGCGTTTAATGCAGGCTTCAGGTTGAAGCACGTCGGCAGCATTGCCCACTCGCAGTTCCACAGTAACTTTGGCGCGATTGTTGACAAAGTTCAGGTAACGTTCTATACGAAAAAGGAAGACGTAGAGCATAAAATGAAAGAGGTTCGTGCCGCGTATGCCGAGCGTGACGCGCGGTTGCTGGGTATGAATGACGATTCGGTAAGCCTGTTCTACAGTTGTACCCTTTGCCAGAGCTTTGCGCCGACGCATATATGCGTGGTCACCCCGGAACGTTCCGGCCTGTGCGGTTCGGTAAGCTGGTTGGACGGGAAGGCGGGCTATGAGATCAATCCTACGGGTCCTAATCAGCCGATTGAAAGAGGAAAAGTTGTTGACGAGAAGCTGGGGCAGTGGGAAGGCACGAATTCGTTCATCTTCAACGGCTCAAACAGATCGCTTGAGAAGGTGAGTTTGTATAGCATTATGACGGATCCTATGACCAGTTGCGGATGTTTTGAGTGTATCTCTGCCATGTTGCCCATGACAAACGGTATCATGGTGGTAGACCGCGACTTTACGGAAATGACGCCCTGCGGTATGAAGTTTTCCACCCTCGCCGGTACGGTGGGCGGCGGATTACAGACCCCCGGCTTTATGGGACACAGCAAATACTATCTGAGCAGCAGGAAGTTCATATCGGCTGATGGTGGGCTTGCCCGTCTCGTATGGATGCCAAAGGCCTTAAAGGAAGAGATTGGCGAGATGCTTACAGAGACAGCCACGTCGCTAGGATTAGAAGATTTCCTGAACAAGATTGCGGATGA
>CAYHFB010000009.1:0-23657 GCA_964355695.1 uncultured candidatus Brocadiaceae bacterium | reverse complement strand
GCTTTAGAGACGGAGTAGTTACAAAATAACTTCTTTTTTATTGCAGTTTTGAATCCGTAAGGTACTAATAACTTTCCGCCTGTCTTTGTTCATTATTTCCAATTCCCCTACATAATTGGCATCTCTTTTTCGACCACAACTATGCCTTTATCTGAAATAGTAAAGGAGCTCCTGTCTTCTTCTGGATTGTATCCAATACACTTTCCGTCCGGGATGGTTACGCTCTTATCAATAATGGCATTTCGAATCTTGACGCCTTTGCCAATCCTTGCCCGCTCCATGATAATCGAATCATAGACCTCCGAATAACAATCAACCCTTACATTGTGGGACAGGACAGACCTTTCCACCCGGGCACCACTGATAATACAACCATTTGAAAGCACAGAATTGAGCACCATGCTGCAACGCCCACCAGGATGAAATTCCGAAAAAACCGTCTTTGCAGGCGGAAGCTGCTGGTGGTAGGTGCGGATAGGCCAGTCACTGTCGTAAAGATTAAAAATCGGGTCTATCTGGACGAGGTCCATATTGGCCTCCCAATAGGCGTCGAGCGTCCCGATGTCCCGCCAATACTTCACGTCTTTGTTGTTCTTGTCTTTAAATACGAAGGCGTAAGCGCGATCTTTTGCAAGCATTGATGGAATAATGTTTCTACCAAAATCGTGAGTAGTCTCTTTCTTGGCGTCTTCCATGACCCGTTTTACTAACGCCTCCGTGTTAAAGAGGTAAATCCCCATGGAAACCAGCGCCATTTCAGGGTTTGAGGGCATCGGTTTCGGGTCTTTTGGTTTTTCGTCAAAATCAATAATCTGATGTTCGTCGTCAACCCCCATAACGCCGAACCGGCTTGCATCCTTTATCGGCACCTCTATGCAAGGAATGGTAACGTCCGCATTCTTTGCGTTGTGAAAGTCAATCAACTCACGGTAATCCATCTTATAAATGTGGTCACCGGCCAGTATCAGCACCTTTTCAGGGCGTTCTCTTTCAAGGATGTAAATATTTTGGTACACAGCGTCTGCCGTTCCCTGATACCAGAGGTCGCTTATCCTTCTTTGGGGAGGAACGTTCTCTATAAACTCACCCAACTCAGTACTAAATATATTCCATCCGACCCTTAGATGTCTGTCCAGTGAATATGATTTATACTGTGTCAACACACATACTTTTCTCAGGAAAGAATTAATGCAATTACTCAGGGTAAAGTCAATAATGCGATAAATCCCACCAAAAGGAACCGCCGGCTTTGCTCTATCTTTTGTTAAAGGATAAAGCCTCTCGCCCTGTCCACCGGCAAGGATCATTACCAGAACTTTTTTAAGTTGATTCTCGTCCATATTAAATCAAAGCCCCCTCTCTATTCAATTTTAACCAACAGCTCTTTTATTTTAGCTTTTAATTCTGTTAAATCGGAAGACTTGATAATATAAGCATCCGCTGACCATGACATAAAATTGTCCTTGTAGTTACTGTATGCCGTGTTAATGATAATCGGTATTTTCCGCTGCTCAGCCAGGATTTTCCCCATCGCTTCAATCCCGTTCATTCTGGGCATATTAATGTCCATCACTATGATATCAGGGAAACGTTCTTTTACCATTTTTACCGCTTCACTGCCGTCTTTTGCCGCAATAACGGTGTATCCTTCCAACGTTAATTCATGTTGATAGAGCAACATTTGATTTTTATCATCTTCTACCACGAGAATTTTCTTTTGCATTGCTTACTCCTCCACAAAAAAAATTTATTCCGTTTTTATCGGCAAGTAAACTGAAAAGGTTGTTCCACTCTGTCCCGAACTTTTCACTCGTATGGATCCCCCGTGTTCATCTACGATTTTTTTCGACACTGCCAGCCCTATGCCGGTGCCATCCGCCTTTGTGGTAAAAAACGGTTCAAAGACACGTTGTATGGCGTCAGCAGATATCCCCTTGCCGGTATCAGAGATGTAGACCTTGGCGTACTTGTCATTCGATGTGGTTTCCAGGGTAAGCGTGCCGCCGTCAAGCATTGATTCGACGGCGTTTTTCATCAGGTTTACAAACACCTGCTTTATTTGAGTCGAATCCATAATAACGGGACACGACGATTCACCAAATTTTTTTATCAATTGAATATTACTGCTTTTTAAATAGGGACCCATCAGTGAGCAGGTATTTTCCAACAGTTCGTTTATATGAAACATACCCTTAACCGGTTTTAACGGTTTGCCATAATCCGTAATATTGGTAAGGATTTTTTCCAAACGATTAACTTCTTCAACAATAATATCAGCGCCCTGCCTGGCGTGACTGTCCTGATTCGATGTCCGTGAAATAGTCCTCGCAAAACCGCCGATGGTCACCAGGGGGTTACGGATTTCATGCGCGATGTATGCAGCCATATTCCCAATAACGGCAAGCCGTTCAGAACGGATCAGCCTTTCCTGAGCCTCTTCCAGTTGCAGTATCTTCTCCTCAAGGTTTTTATATGCCTCCGCGTTTTCAATTGCCAACGCAGCGCGGCTGGCAACGGTAACCAACATCTGCACCTGATCCTCCGTTATCGGTTTTTTGCTGTAATGATTGTCAACACAAATTACCCCGATCGCCACTTCTCTTGCTATCAACGGCACACAAACAAATTCATCGGCTCCAATCATGTGCACAAAGTTTCTGCTTATCGTGGGCTCATGAAATGCGTTTTTCCCCCAAATGATTTTCTTATTATTTATACTGGAAACAATCGGCTCACTTTCGTCTTCTAAAGAATAAACCATATACCGCGTGGTCGTTTGCAGCGGTGTATTTCCCTGATACTGGTCTTCAGAGGCGCTAACAAGGTCTTCCAGGGTTTCATATCTGCGGGTAATTTCACTCCATACCTTAGCCGCCTCCTCATAACTGGAAGGACCGACAGCCATCTTGCCATAGACAGTGTGCCGTTTCTTGTCCACAAGAAAAAGCCTTGCGCGATTGAAGCCGAGCGCCATTCCCGCGGTAACGCAGGTCAGTATGAGATGCAACAGCCGGTCGATGTGCAGCGTCCCCTGCATCATATCGGCAAATTTTCTTAACAAGGAAAGCTGGCTGATCTTTTCTTCTTTCTCGGTAACGTCTAACGAGAGTTTCACGAAGTAATCTACCGTGCCATTTTCATCTTTCACGGGTATTGAGACATTCTTGATGTATTTTCTGACGCCATTTTCCGAGATGAACTGGACGTCGGCAATCCTTCTTTCACCGATGGGAAGTCCGCCGAGTGACGAACAGTGAGTGGCGTCTTTACACGCACACTCATATACCTCATAACACTTTTTTCCAACCATGCTCTGTTGTGTATGTAACATGCGGCGGAGGTTCTCATTGGTCCAAATGATATTCAGGTCTTTATCAACGACGGACAACCCCGCATTAAGGGACGCCAGGATACCCCGAAGAATGTCATCAACTTTATCTTTTAAAATAGGGGGAAGCATTATATACCGCTCTTGGTAATTTTATGGTAAAGTGTTATATATTCATTAGCGCTTCTTTCCCATGACCAGTCTTGCGCCATTCCATTTTTCATAAGCCTTTGCCATGGGTCTTTTTTTCTAAACAAATCAATTGCCCTTACCAGCGTTGCAAAAAGCAAATCTGCGCTATACTCATGAAACAAAAACCCGTTCACCCGCCCGCCGTCAACCGGTTCTGAACGAACGTCTACAATCGTATCGGCAAGCCCACCGGTGCTTCGAACAACCGGGACAGTCCCGTACCTTATGCTGTATAACTGATTCAACCCACAGGGCTCGTAGTGAGACGGCATCAAAAAGATATCGGCCCCGGCCTCTATCTCGTGTGCAGATGGTTCGTCAAACGTTAATTTCACCGCTACTTTTTCGGGAAACACCTCTGCGAACCCCTGAAATATCTCATGGTACTTCGGGTCTCCAGAGCCTAATAAGACGAACTGGATATCGAGTTTCATAAAGTCATGGAATTTTGCTACGACTAAATCCAGGCCTTTTTGTTGCGCTAAACGGGTTACCATTCCAATGACAGGCACGTCCCGTTCCGGGAGTTTATACTTCCTTTGCAGGGATTTTTTACACAGTTGTTTTCCGGCAAGCTTTGTTATGCCATAATTGGCAAAAATATATTTATCTGTTTCCGGGTTCCAAACGGCACAGTCAACCCCGTTTACAATGCCATAAAGGTCTTTCGAGCGCCCTTTCAACACGCCTTGCAAACCGCCGCCGCATTCTGCGGTTTGAATTTCTTCGGCATAGGTTTTACTGACGGTCGAAATGGCGTCGCTAAAGACAATGCCACCCTTAAGAAAATTCAATTGGTCGTAGAATTCCAGTTGTTTCAAGTTGAACAGCTTCCAGTCTAACCCGGCCAGATCCATGCTGAATTTACTGCAACATCCCTGATACTCAAGATTATGTAGTGTCTGTAACGACTTTGTGTTCCGAAAGCATTCCTTGCCGGCATAGACCGTTTTTAAATACACGGGGACTAGCCCGGTCTGCCAATCGTTGCAGTGAACAACGTCGGGATGAATCTTTAATCTTTCGATAATCTCGAGCGCGCCTTTCGCAAAGAAAATGAAGCGCTCGTTATTATCCGGAAAGTCGTTCGTTGTTCCAGGGTAATTATACAGTCCCATACGGTCAAAGTACCGTTCGCTTTCCAGGAAATAAACGGGTACTTTCCCATCGGGTAAAAACCCTTTGTAAACGCCGCCAGCAGTGGTTTTGTCGCCGATTCTCACCTCAAACTGTATATCGGTCTTTTCCAACGGATGATTACCGGCTTTTACGTTTCCGTAAAGGGGGGTAATCACTATAACCTCTACGTCAAGCTTTTTTAAGCTATGCGGCAACGCCCCCGAAACATCCGCCAGGCCGCCGGTCTTGGAAAAGGGCGCAACCTCCGGCGACAAATAGACAACCTTCAATGATATTTCTCCGTTAACGGTTTTTCAGTATTTGCATCTCTAAGAAACTCTGCGGCGCTTTCCGGTGTAACCGTATTTATATAAAAACCGGTACCCCATTCAAACCCTGCAATCTTAGTCAACCGGGGAATAATTTCGATATGCCAGTGATAATGCTCCACTTCACCAAAGGCAAATGGCGTCGTGTGTATTATGTAATTATAAGGTGGAAATTCCAATGCCGTCTCCAGCTTGAGAAGTACCGTGCGTAACACCTGCGCCAATTCCCCAATCTCCATTTTTTGTATATTTTCAAAATGTGACGAGTGGTTCTTGGGTAAAATCCAAACTTCAAAGGGAAATCGTGAGGCATAAGGGGTAAACGCCAGGAAATTATCGCCTTCAAACACAATCCTAACGCCCGCAGATAACTCCTGTTGCACCATATCGCAAAAGAGGCATCGCCCTCTATACTTGTAAAAATCCATACAACCATCCATCTCATGCTTAACCGATATAGGGACAATCGGCGTGACAATGAGCTGTGAGTGGGAATGTTCCAAAGAAGCGCCTGCCGTTACGCCAACGTTTTTAAAGATCAATCCGGAAACAAACCGCCTGTCTTTTTTGAGATCGACAAGCCGGTCCCGGTAAGCCCACAACACCTCTTCGACCTGCGGGTTATCCAGTTCGGCCAAAGAAACAATATGCTTCGGGCTTTCTATAATCACCTCATGCGCGCCGATGCCGTTCATGGTATCGTAGATACCCTCGCCATGTTTGTTTAAGCCGCCTTCTATCCTCAATGCGGGGAATTTATTGGGAACCACCCTGACGCGCCAACCCTTTTCGTTTGGCAGGGTACCCTTTTCCCGGTATGCAATAATTTCCGGTGGTGTTTTATCTTCATTTCCTTCACAAAAAGGGCAGAAGCCGCCTTTAATAGGCTGCGGTCCTAATTTAAAATCACTCGGACGTGTAGACCTTTCTGTAGCAATTATTACCCAACGTCCGGAAACGGGGTCCTTGCGAAGCTCAGGCATCTTTGTTATCCTCCTCTTTTCTAAACCAAAAGCGACTCTTAATTTAATGGTATTGGAATTTTCATTTTATTTATGCGGCTTGTAGAGAGAAGAGGTCCTTCTCTCTCCATGAAAAGCTGCGGTTTATAGAACGAAGTACCACTTCGTTCTACCGGTGAATATCGCCGTAGGCCTAATTGGTCGTTTGTTGCGCAGGCGTCCCGCCTGCTGTTTTTTAAATGCAGGAGGGTCGCCTGCGCTACAAATACGGTCGCCGAAGGCATAATTCACAGCCTCACACCTGCCACATTATACCTTCAAAATCCTTTGACGGCACGGAAAAACAAAATACCGTCCTCAGCGGAACCCTTTGAATTATCTCTTCATCCATCATCAACTCAACGAAAAATTCGATTTCAACGTTAGGCAGCAGCCCCAAATCGGCAAAAGGGCAAGACATCTCCAGTATTTTATCTAAACATATCGTATCAAAGTATTTTTTGCCGGATGCCTGATTACTGTTTTTAATCTTAAACCTGAGCGGTTTATCGGAAAAATTTGACGTTAGTATCTGCATCTCGTTAGGCAAAACAAAGGTAATCACACATTTACCATTTTTTCTATACTGAAGAAAAGCATTATTGTCAAAACCCAATCTGATGTGTAAATTATTAGCGTCAAACCCGAAATACATTTCCTTAACGGGCTGCCCGGACGTCCTATGCATGGCATCCATATCCTTGCCTACGGTATAAACACCCGCGTTCTGCCACTCGAAATAATTGCTTATCACCCCGTCAAGTTTGATATTCAAAAACCCCGTGGGAAGCGTATAGGGCTTTCTTCTGTCGGACTTTGCCGCAACGGGCACGTCCAATACCTTCGGGTAATCCACGTTCAACAATTTATATACGTTTTTTAAATGCATCCGAAATAAACTGTCAAACTCGTTCTTGTAGGCGGTGAAATGGTCGTCACCAAACCACCAAAACCAGTCACTTCCTTCCGCAATGAAAACCTCATCCCATGCATCGGCAACATTTTTACTTCCAACGGGAAGCTTTGCGTCTTCCGTGTGCTTTACCAAAAAAGACCGTGTATTTTCCAATAAGTCCCATGCCATGTTTTTTTCCTCATGGCCGATCCACGTCGCCAGATTATGGCCTATCCACGAGCCGGGGCTAATGTGACGGAGTGTGTCTTTCGGCGGATGGGCGTCTATATAATCTCCAATCCGAACGCACTCCACGTCACGACAGTTGCTTATCGTTTCATAAAGCTTGCGCAAGAAATCCACGCCGCTGTTAGGGTAGTACTCCCAGGCGTTTTCCCCATCCAAAATAATCGAAACAAGAAGGGGCCTTCCCTTGTTATCGTGCTTATTTAAACTATCAAGCCTGCTCATGAAATTGGACACCGCGGCGTCTGCGGAATACTTTGAGTATTGAAACCCGATTAAGTCGGAAAGATTATGGTCGCGGAACACCATGTTCACCGATTGGTCGCCGACGCTGACGCGATAAGGCTTGTACAAAATTTCCGGGTTTACAACGTCGCCATATTCATTTCTCCGTATTTTAGTATCGAGAGAACACTCCAGGATTTCTTCGTCAGACGCCAGCCAGTTGATCCCTGCCCCGGCCACGATGGGAATAATATTGTCGCTGACAGCCCCTTCGGAAGGCCACATGCCCCGCGGTTTTTGCCCAAAATGCCTCTCGTAGGCATGCACCGCCCTTTCCACGTGAATCCTTGCATCATCACCGGCAACCATTCTTTTCCTGGGCAGCGGCAATCCCGGTAAAACAACCCGCGCCGATTCCTGGTTACATAACAAGGGTAAAATGGCATGATAATAAGGAGACGTTGTCACCTCAATTTGTTTTATATCTTGTAACCGTTTGTGAAGAGGGATGACCTGTCTGATTACTTCTATCTGCCGCGACAGAACGTATTCTTTTTCCTCCTGCGTAAAACCTTCACCCTTCCGAAACAGCTCAATCAGCGCCTTATCCTGTCGAATAACCAACGGATGATACCAGGTCAGGTTTGCCCATACTTGCAGATCTTGGAAATCACTGTCGGAAAAATCCTTAAGAACGTCCTCAGGCCGTTTTCTCCTGAAATTTCTTTTCTGTAATAATTCTTTATATCTCGGATACGGCTCAATCATATATTGATGATTTGCGGAGAAGAAATTATCCAATATCCAGAGTTTATCGCTCTCCGTTAAATCACAGGGGGGTAATTTGGTTAACCTCCAGAATAAATCGACGGCGTGGTTTTCTCCGTAATCTACGATCTGTTCCAGCAAACACCCCACGTAATTAAAGGTTTGGCGGACTTTAGGGAATTCTTCTAAAAGCAACGCCATGCCGATGTAATCCTTGATCGCGTGCAGCCTGACCCAGGGCATAGAGTATTCGCCGGTTAGATTATTTTTGTAATAGGGTTGGTGTTGGTGCCAGTAAAATGCGACGTTAATCATTTTGAAGCAAATAGCCCTCGCGTTAATTCAGTTTTTTTAAAATTTCTTCGGGGTGTTTGATTTTTTCCCAATACTCATCAAATTTGAATTTTGCACTGTGCTCACTATCATGGCACGTAACGCACTGGGCTTCACCCGCAGAGCGGTTTTTATATGCCGTATCAGTAACGTTTGCTCTATGCAAGCTTCCGGCGCCGTGGCAACTTTCACATCCGACGTCTACCAAATATCGGTTCTCCTTCTCGGACAAAAACCCGGAGACGTAGCCATAGCCGGTGGTATGGCAGGCAATGCATTCGGGGTCAAATTGAGACCCCTTCGCCGCAAGGGTATGATAAGCCGCGCCATGCCTTGTTTTAAGCCAATGACGATAAACCTCCTTGTGGCACACACCGCAGACCGTGCTCCCCACGTAAGACGCCCCGTCCTGAAGAGTCGCCTGCACCGTTTGTCCCAGCAAATCTTCATCAATCACCCGCTGCTGGTATTCCTTCAACAATGAAGCCATTCCCGGTGATTCCTTCTGCACATTGCCTAACGGTACGAGGGAGACGGATTTCCTCGTGAGACCGGCCTTATCCACTGAGTACGTAACAACACCAAGATGCTTGCCCTTTGTGCCTGCGGTAACGATTAACGTGTTGTTCTGGTACGTTACGGCGTCCTCCGGCTCTTCAATGCCGTGGCCGGTAATAATCAAGCCTATTTCCGGGAACAACTTTGCAATTTCAACAGACTCTTCAAGCGGCGCATGAGAAAGCAAAACAATGAGGTCCACACGGCCGCGTAAATCCTTTACAAGAGGCCTTAATGCCCCTACCGGGTCATGAACGTTTACACCATCGGAGAAATGCTCGCTTATCAGGGATTTCGATACTATCCCTATAAAAGCTATTTTGCAAGGCCGTGAGGCAACGGAATACTCTTTTATAAGAAACTGTTTACATTCCAAAGGAAGCGGGCCGGCAAACTCAACGTTACCGGAGAGAAACTTCACCTTATACGCTTGTGATAAATAACTAATCAACGGCAGCCCGATTTCAAGGTCTTTTTCACCGAGGTTATGCGCCACGTAACCCATTTCATCCATGGCACGGCACAGCATCTCCGTTTTGATCTCCTGCTGCCTCCCGAAGCCCTTCGGCAAATCCCCTAAACTCACGGGTATCACCGTCTTTTTCTGCTTTCTCAACGAATCAATCAGATCACTCCGGCGGGAAATCCCTCCTATCTGCCCTTCGAAGCAGCCGCAGGGTTCAAGACTACCCAGTTCTTCACCGGAAAACACGATCAAAACTTCACCTGAAGACGCATAAACGCTGACAGGCAAGAATAAGATGAGAAATAATAAGAAATACTTGTAGTGTTCACCCATAGAAATTATCAATTCTTTATTTGCGGTTTATCCTTCAAAGCACCTCACACGGGAGGGGGAAAGGCATTCGTGTTAAATTAAGCCCTATCCACCTCATTCCCAAGCTCCACAGACTGTGCCCTGGGGGTAGACGGTAATTCTTAATCACTTCAATTACCCCCGTTTATTCTTTGACCTCACCATTAATAGCAATGCTGATAACAGGCTGAACGCTACTCGTGGTATATATCTTTATCCCACCGGTAATTTTACCGAGCGGGCGATTGTCACCCAGGATAATCTCCAGCCTTTTACTCTTTTTATTTAAATCAGATAGCACGTGCTTTATGAAATCGGGATACACTTCAACCTTTTCTATTTTTACTTCACTATTTACCAGATTAATAATTACGGTCCTTTTTGCCTCCAGATTTTGTTTTATAATGCCAAAAGACACCGCTTCAGGATAAAAGGTTACATCCCCAATTGCCTCGCCGGAAAAGGGAACGTCTATCCTTTCCTGCCTGGCGCCGGTCGTATACACAAAGATCATCCCATTGTAATTCCCGATATAGTCATATTTATTGAACATTACCTGATAAACACTGGCGCCATCCTCACCATCCTTATCCTTAGAAATAGCTAGGTAAGGACTGGGTGACTCCACCTTCGTTATCTGGATATTCAGACCGGGCAGCGCCTTAATTTCCAACGTCTTGGTAACCGAATCCCCTCTTCGGCTGGTTCCAAAGTTAATTCGCCGTGGATTGACAAGAACCTCTTCGATTATATCACCTGAAATCGTCAACTTATACGTGGGCATTTCGGGATCGTTTGAATTTACCGTGACCGTCTTCGAAACCTTGCCCACGAATTTGCCCGGATTAAACTTTACCTCTATCTCACCCGACTCATTGCTGAGCAATTTATCCTTCGATGCCAGAGCGGCAGTGCATCCGCAGGAAGTCTTGATGCTATTTATTATCAACTCCCCTTTCCCTGCGTTGTGGAATTTAAACTTATACGTAACAGCGTCGCCTCCGAAAATCTTACCAAAATCATACACCTGCGTTTCAAAGGATATCTTCGGTTTTTCAGCCGGTTTTTCAGCCGGTTTTTCAGACGATTTTTCAACCTTATCCACAGCGTTCGTCGGGTCACCTTCGCCGGCTATTGCTAAAGCAGACAACCCGAAACCCATTGCAAATACGGTCGAAATTACGTATATTTTCAATTCTTTCATTGCAAATTATCCTCAATTTTAGCGACAGAAAATTATAGAATACGCATGTAACACCGGGTCTTGTGCTGCTTATACCTTTAGTGCTTGTTAGCACGGCAGAGGACACGACCGGTTAAATACTTCCAGAACCACAGAATTAGTTTTCCATTCTATCATAAAGATGCGCAAATAATAAACAGAATTTAGTCCTGCTTTAGGATAACAGCAAAGCCTGCCACCTGTAGGGCAGGCATTGCCTGCCTTCATAATAAACAGGATAAACAGGAAAAAAGCCGAAAGTGAGTCAGCACCTTCAACCGTCACCTTTTTGCCTGCCTGATTTCCCAGACATATCTTTTAGCGTCCGGTCACACTGATATCATTTTGGTACGTACTACCGTACCATGGAAACATTGTCAAATCTTTTTGTATGGTTTTATGTATTCTTTTTCATTTGACGTGTTTTAGTGTTTTCTGATATAGTGCTTAAATGACCAAAAAGCAAAGAGAGAGTACCGCTAAATACCTGTACGACATAAGCAAGGGAATTGCCCTGCTTACCGTTGTTGGAAATCTCACGAAGAACACGTGGGACATGCCTGTAATAATTCTTGGCTTTCTTGCAACTATTATCTTTTTCTTATGGGCAAATAGCCTGGAAAGGGAAAACGAACATGAGTAACCTTGCTATACTTTTTGCCATTATATGCGTAATTGGCTTAATCGGTCTTACCTGGACGTATTACACACAGAGGAAGCATAGACACGGTTAACTACCATTACCAACTCGCCCACATCATCCGGCACACCGCCCGGATGCCCTCGAACACCAGCATTCGGGGAATCCAATTATTAAAAGGATTTTTGGCCGTATCCGGTTCATAGATGTAATCATTAATCCGGTGGCTTCAACCCTTGTACAGGCAAAATTAAAGAGAAAAATTTTCTATTTTCTCACACAAAGACACGAAGGCACAAAGATTTATCATAATGTATCTTTTTTGTAATTCTTTGTACCTCTGTGCCTTTGTGTGATTACTTCTTTTATGGATAAAATAACTTTTCGCTAAAAGTTGGACAGCGTTAAAATCAGGATTGGAAAACACCACTTTGTTAAAAATAGGAATTGTCGGTGCCACGGCTTATACCAGCCTGGAACTCATAAAAATCCTTCTACGGCACCCAAAGGTAGAAATTACCTATCTTGGCGTACGGAAAACGGATAACCCCAAAATATCGGACATATTTCCAGCGCTAAAGCATATCCTGGATTTACCCTGTACAACGATAGACCCAAAAAATATCCCCACCAATATAGACCTTGCCTTTATCACCCTGCCGCCAACCGTCTCCATGCAGTATGTACCATTGTTTACAAAAAACGGGATCAAGGTTATTGATTTTAGCGCCGATTACCGCTTTCGTGACAAATCGCTTTACGAAAAATGGTACAAGACTCAGCACACGGACAGCAACGGCTTAGAAACCGCCGTTTACGGCCTGCCTGAGCTTTTCCGGAATGAAATTAAAAAGACCGCACTGGTGGGCAACCCCGGCTGCTACACCACGGCAACAATCCTCGCACTGGCTCCGTTGCTTGCAAAAGGCCTCGTCTACCCGGAGGATATCATTGTAGACGCCAAATCAGGGGTATCAGGGCGCGGACGCGAACCGAAGGAAGACACCCACTACTGTGAATGCAATGAGAACATCGAGGCGTACAGCGTTGGCGGACATCGGCACAGCCCGGAAATTGAGCATATCCTGTCCATCAAGACACAGCAGAAGGTATCAATACAATTTGTCCCCCATCTTATACCGATGAACCGCGGCATTCTCTGCACTATCTATGCCAAACCGAAAAATGCGGTAGCAGGCGGCGCCTTATCATCACGAAACGATGAGATTCTTGAACTTTACAAGGAAGCATATAGTAAAGAGCCCTTTATCCGCCTCAAAGAGGGGCAAGATGTTCCCAGGACAAAGGACGTGGCAAACACCAATTTCTGCGACATCGCCGTGAAGGCCACCGAGAATCGTATCGTTATCCTTTCCGCCATCGACAACCTCATCAAGGGCGCTTCAGGCCAAGCGGTACAAAATATGAATGTAATGTGTGGATTTGACGAAAAAATGGGATTGCTATAAAAACAATACCGGAATTATTCCGAAAAATACGCTACGAAAGGGAGAGAACCATGACGTACTTAGCAGCACTGATCCTTGCGGTAATTGAAGGCCTTACGGAGTTTTTGCCCGTGTCATCCACGGGCCACATGATAATTGCATCCTCATTCATGGGCATTAGCGGAGATGCACTTACGAAGAATTTTGAAGTCGTCATTCAACTGGGCGCTATTTTGTCGGTAGTGGTGATCTATTGGCGTAAATTTCTGACCTCTTTCCGGTTTTATCTGAAACTGGTTATTGCATTCATCCCGGCGGCAATTGCAGGTTTTATGCTGCATGACTATATTGACAGCTTATTATCCAATATATGGGTCGTAATTATTTCTCTATTCGCCGGAGGAATTATCCTGATCTTTGTTGACAAATGGTTTAAACATGCGGAAGGCACGGAAGGGCAGGATATGACTTGGCTCCAGGCCTTTAAAATCGGCTGCTTTCAGTGTATTGCGATAGTGCCGGGCGTATCGAGGTCGGCGTCAACAATCATCGGGGGGATGGTTGTCGGCTTCAACCGGAAAAACGCCGCTGAATTCTCGTTTTTCCTTGCAGTGCCAACCATGCTGGGCGCCAGCGCAAAAAAGCTCATGGATTCTCATAAAACGATCCAAGCCAATGACGTGTTGATATTATTGGTGGGAACCTTTGTAGCATTCATCGTAGCGCTGTTTGCCATCAAGTCCTTTATCTCATACCTGCAGCGGCATGGCTTTAAATGGTTTGGTTATTATCGCATAGCACTGAGCGTTGTATTGGCGATTGTGGTGCTGGTGTGGAAGGTGAAAGCGTGATAATGCCGGTTCCTGACAACATTTCGAAACATACAGGGCATAGTCCTATTCCTTTTATCCTTTCGAGCGTATTTATCGGCTGCATGACGCTAGTATCCTATCAAAATCAGGGTTCAGGTTGCAAACCCGCCGGAGAATTTTCGTTATTTCAAAAAATTTCGCCCGCCTTCGGCGGTAAAGGGGAAAAAGGGTAAAAGGGTTAAAGTCTAAAGAGTCCTGGCGCAACGAAAACCGAGGTCGTAGAACCTCTCGAGCGGGTAGTACCTGTTGCGGTTAGCGCAACGGCAGAAATCACCAACATCGAGCCACGAACCGCCGCGCACGACACGAGATTCGTCTTTTTCATACCAACTGTCCGTCCATTCCCACACGTTTGCAGCCATGTCAAGGCAGTGGTAGGGGCTTTCCCCATCGGCAAACCTGCCCACCTCACTCGTCAGGGCTTTTTCTTTATTCTTCTCATAAAATTTCTCTAGAAACTCCCTTCGCCATTCATCTTTATCCTTTAACACCTTTTGTACGTGGTAATCCGCGCAGTTAAGCCTTCTGAAATCAAAGTCGTTCCCCCAGGGATACACACGCCCGTCCGTTCCCCGCGCGGCCTTTTCCCACTCCACTTCCGTGGGTAGGCGGTAATGATTTTTGTCTGTTATTCCCTCTTTTTCTGAACGCCATTTGCAGTATGCCACCGCGTCATCAAAAGTGACAAGAACGACCGGGTGGTCATCCAGCCCTTTAGGGTACGTCTTTTCTTTATCCCAGTTATACGGCCTTGCCGGATCTGCGTCTCGATACGGCACCTCCCTTTTTTCTGCGTCAACAAATTCCTTGTACTGCCTGTTTGTAACGGGAAACACATCCATGTGATAATCATACGGGATATCTTTCTCTATCTTATCATCACCGTAGAGGAATATGCCTTTGGGGATTTCTACCATATCTCCCGGCTTATAACGATGGTGGAATGCCATTCCTGCCGCCCTGTCACCGGTGCTGACAATGGTAGACTCCGTAAGATGGATGAACCGCTTTATCAGCCAATCGTCGTCGGGGAATTGCGCCCCTTTTGCCAATACCTTTCTAAGCGCGTCGCTTATCTCAATTGGGGCGTCCTCCTTCTCAGCCTTTTCAGCTTCAACGGCTGCAACGTTTTCACAACCCCGAGCCGCCAACTGCTGTAACTCAATCAATCGCTTATTATTTCCTTTTATCGTGTTATGCTCTTTGGGATAACGAAATACGATGACGGACCATTTGATGTAGAGGATAGGAATGAAGTGTGCCTCTATTAGCTCCTTGTGTTCATCGCTCTCCTTTGGCTCAAACTTGTCATGGAGAATGTTATCCTTAAGCGTCTCCGCGAGGGTTACGATAAAGGCAAGGAGGTTGACAAGGCGTTTTAACGTCCGCGGGTTGTCTCCCACGCCAGCCTCAATAATATCTGCATGTTTCTTAAATTCCACTGAATCGTCAAGCAATGCCTCAATAAACTTCCTCTTCCTCCCTTGTTCAATGACCGGTAATTCAAGGGGGAGCTGGATCATCTTGTCAAGGTAGTCATCGGGAGAGATAACGAGTCCTTCCTTCTCCTTTTCGTCCCGGTGCTCAAAAAACCGGTAACGACAAGAAATCCCCTTCTTCACCACCTCACGGTCAACCCCGATGACGAAGAGATACCCGGCAATATCAAGGAAGAGCTTGATGGCCTCCAGCAGTTCAACGACCTTTTCCGGCAGGCACCGGTCCAGATCATCTATAAATACCGCAATCCGGAAGCTCTTTTCATCAATCACATCCTCCAACTCACGCACGATATCGTAATAGAGAGACGTGAGCTTTTCCGATAATCTCTTGGCCTCGTCTATCCTGCGTTGGCCAAGGGACTCTTCCCGCGCCGCGGCCTTGCCGTGTCAAAGGCAATGCCGAAACCGCCTAGCTTTGCCTCAAAGGTCGTTCCGTAGGCAATGGCGGCTGAACAGTCTGTTAATTTTTCCCAGATTTTTCGGAGACCACTTAATAATGGGCTGTTTTCTCCTGTTTTTTCCCCGATTTCCACCAAGCGTCTCTTTATCGCAATCTCTATCGTCTTCAAAAAAGGAATAATCAGGTGTTCCTCTTTTTGATACCGCCAAGGGTTGAACCAGACGGGTACGATGAACGGTTTGGAATCGCTAGCAGAAAGCCTTTTCTCAAGGAGCCTCATAAAACTCGTCTTCCCGCTCCCCCACTTTCCAAAGATGCCGATGCAAAAGGGCGTCTTAAAATCCTTGTGGGTAACCATCTTGCCAAGGGCCTCTATGTATTGATCAAACCCCAGAAGGTCTTCAGTGCAGTATATGTCCGACTTAATATTTAGCCTATATTCATTTTCCATACATCACTTCCCCCGTAGGGCAAGGCTTCAGCCTTGCCATCGCCTGAACACATACCAACGTAGGGTGGATTAAGCGAAGCGTATCCACCAAAATATGATTATTCCTTATTCCCCGAAACTTGAAATACCTTTACAATCAAACATCCGGCAATCTTCCCCGCAAACCGATGAAACCCTTCACGCAACAACAGGCCCGAAGGGTTAAAAGGATATAGCCAGGGGTAAAGCCCCTGGTAAATAGAACAACATAACCAGCCCTGAAAGGGTGACAGAAAAGGATGCTTAACATAGTTGTGACATATATCCTTTCCGGCGTTTACATAATTTTGTTCCCAAAACGAAGGGAAGTTTGAGCTTCCGGCACAGGCTCATTCCCAAGCGGCGCTTTGGAACGAGGAGTTATTTTAATCCCGAAGGGATGTCATTATTATAGCATAGCGGTATACAATTATTCTGAACCCCGTAGGGGTGACATATTTTCGCTATTCCCCGGATATTTCACCCCTTCGGGGTTGGATATCTTGTTGTGCTTTTTTCTATAACAATGTCATCCCTTCAGGATTTTATGCATATCCAACCCTTCGCATTTTTCTTTACCATCGTCTTCATACACACCTTGTAATATTCTTTTCCACATTTGCCCTTTTGCTCTTAGGCTCGTTGGCGATTGCTTGGCTCATTCATGGTATCAAAACAGGGATTAGATTGCAAACATGAACCCGTCTGAGTTTTCGGCGCGTGGTATTGTGCTGGAGTCCATCAGGGCTGAAGCCCTGAGCTACAGTTGCTGCACCCACCTGAGATTTCATAAAAAAATTCGCCCGTCCTCGGCGGTAAAGGGGAAAAAGGGTAAAAGGGTTAAAGTCTAAAGAGTCCTGGCGCAACGAAAACCGATGGAGTCGTGCCTCACGAACCGGTTGTTCCTGTCGCGGGGAGCGCAACGGCAGTCATCACCCCCATTGCCCCACGAACCGCCGCGCATAACACGAAAACGGTCTTTCTTGTCACGCAAACTCACCGTCCACTCCCACACGTTTCCACTCATATCGGAAATCCCTTCCGGGGCGTCTCCCTTTTTAAAGATACCTACCGTTGAGGTCTTCAGTATTTCAAGTTCCCGATTATTACATCTCGTCTTATCCCAACCTTCTCCCCATGGATATTCCCGCTGTTGAAGGCCGGACGACGCGGCCTCCCATTCGCCTTCTTCCGGCAGTCTATAGGTAAAGCCGTCTTTCAACGTCTCCGTTAGCCATCGGGTAAACGCGTACGCCTCATACCACGAAACGCCCACAACGGGGGCATTGGGGCCTCTCCACCTGCGTTCATTCCAGAGACGCGGATGCTCAGCCTTGTTTTGCTCACGCCACTTCCACCCATCGTCGCTCCAGTAATCCTTACGTTTATATCCATCCGCCTTTACAAATTCCTCAAACCAGCCGTTAGTGACGGGGTATTTCCCCATTTCAAGGTTCTTTATGGTAACCGTTCCAATGCTTGTGGAATACGTCCCGTCCTCAACCCGTATAAACCCCTTCAGATTCCTGGTATCACCAAGCCAGCCAAGTATCTCACCCGCCTCCGCGCGCACCTTTGGTTCGGCGTTGCTATCCATGATATACAACAGCCGCTTTTTTACCCTGTCGATGACGTCTTCATTCCTCCTGTCCCTGTGTATATCAAGCATGGACTTCGATGCAAGCAGCCACTTCTGGAACGGAGCAACGTCTTCCGCCCTGATGGCGTTATCAACCAGGGTGTTTGCTATGCTTTTGTCGGTAATACTCTGATATCCGATGTAAAGCTCAATCGCCTCGTGGTACCATACTTCACCCCACTGTTGGCCGAGTGTTTCTTCATAGTTGTTGTTGTCTTTTACACACACGGCCGTCAGGAACTCCTGGAAGGTGAGGTGCCAGAAGAGGTACTGTCCGGATTCGCATTTGATCAAACCACACCTTGACTCGATTTCATCAAAGAGCTTTTCTGTCATTTTCCGGTAAAGGGATTCGGTCTCATCTGGTGATTCCTTGGATTTTTGCAACGCATGTAACCGGTAAAGGGCTTCATTCACATCAGAAAGTTTCTTGTATACCTTTTGCAATACCTTCAAGGCGTCTTGCCTGTCTATGCCCTTTGTCCTGCGGTTATAGTGCATGTCAAAGGCCAGTTCCATCAGGAACTCGCGCACTTTTTCGTAGTCAGGGAATCTACGGTAGAGCATGTTTTCTACAAATTTGTTGTAGAGTTCCGCCCTCTGGCCGGGAAGCTCCTTGCCGTCGTGGTATAGGATGGATATTGCCGTAAGCATGAGGGGGTTATCAATCAATTGCCCGATAGAGGGGTGCGTCTGTATCTCGCTTATCATGCCATCAGCGGTTTTACTGCCGATCCGAGAATTCTCTGCATACACGTAACGAAACCAGTTCCTGATAAACATCTCCGTTTGCTCGCTGTTAAGGGGCAGGATTTTTACGTGGTTTGTACCGAACCTGTCTGCGGCGGCGCCTGCCGCGCCGTGCGGCCTGCCGGAGAGGACGAGCTTGTTCCCCACGTTTTGCGTCCTGAAATCGGCAAAGGAATGCACGACGACGTTCCTCTGCGACTCTTCTATCTCGTCAAGGCCGTCCAGGAGAAAGAGTGTCTTCTTCCCCTTACAAAATGCCTTGATCATCTCAAGGGAAAGCCCGCTCCCCGTCATGTCACAATAAAATGCCAGTATCTTTTCGGCCGTTGGTGCGCTTGCTGTAATGCCTGCATGATCGGCAAAGAATTCCTTCAGGTCTTTCAGGAACAGCAAGATGGGCAGCCATCCGGCAAACCCCTCCGCCTGGGAAGGGGCTTGCGCCACGCCGTATGCCAGGTGCTTGAGGAGCGTCGTCTTGCCGGAGCCGGGGTGGCCTTCTATGAGCAGGAACTCTTTTTCCTTGATGAGCGTTTCTATATTCACCGGTCGTGCCGTGTCTTCCGTATTACGCCCTCTGCCGGCTTTTTTCCCTGGGTCATCCGCAAACAGGGGAACAAATATCTCCGGCAACTTTACCTGGATGACCTCGCTCTTCCCCCTCAGCTTATCAATATCCATATAGGCGCAATGTTCACTGAGCCAGGTGCGGTAGTTTTCGGGGATTTCGGGGAGGGTCTCTACACGTGTAGCTACTTTGTTGCCCACGTCATACATCGGAAATGTTTTTATGCCGTCATTACCCTTTTCTGCCTCTTTACACCATTTTCTGTTATCTTTATCAAACTTCCTGAAATCAAGCTGAATCTCGCATTTCTTCCAGTCGAAGGTGATGTATTGAAATCGGCAAGGATATTTCGATATATATGCGCCTCCAGCCTGAAACTGGTGAAGACTGCCATATAAATCATCCGAATATCCACAACCAGAATCGTGCAAATGGCCTGTGAGGGTGATGGTATTGTTAAAATGATTCCTGCATATTTTGTAATCCGCACCCCACAACCAATCCAGGGGGTGATGAAATATTGTGATTGCAAGGTCTGCGTTGCCCAGTTTTCCCAAAGTTTCCATGGCTATTTTAATCTGGTATTCACCAATGGCAATCTTTCCTTTATCTGTTTCTTTATCTTTGAGCTTTCTGCACATCCATGCCGAGTTTAATCCTACCAGCCCAATCTTTTTCCCACCGTCTGCGGGATGGACGGTAACGAAGGGGATAAGCCTTTCATGACTGCCCTTGAGGTGGGGATAGTATTTCTCAATAAAACTGAAATAATCCACCATGCCCTTGAATAAATCGCTTCTGTACTCTTCGTTTTCCAGTTCACCGTTGAGAGCCTCCATTGTTTCGTATGCCGGGACGTCGTTCGGGCGGTATTTATTCCTGTTGACGTCGTGATTGCCGGGTACAATAAACAGCTTATCCTGAGAAAGCTTCAACGATGTGAGTAAATCATCGAAGAATTTCTTTGCCAATTCATACTCCTGCTTGATTCCGGTATTGGCAACATCCCCCGTTACGACGACAATCTCAGGCTTAAAACCCGCCTTGATATCCACTGCTACCCTGGAAATCAAGGGGTCAAGGACGACCGACCGGTCAAAGCTTCCCTGCGCGCTCACATGCAGGTCTGAAAGGTGAAGGATTTGGAAGGTGGACATAGTTTTTCCCCCTGAAATAAGGTGTAAAAGAGATGTATAGTCAAGGATGATGATAGGAAATTGCTTTTTCCCATGAGGTGTCCACTATAGCAAAAACGAAGAAGATTGCAAGTGCTTTTTAAAAACCAAAGCAACGGAAATGTGAAGGAATGGTGTGGAATTATAGGAGAAATCAGGAGGATTATTATGCGGTGGGTAATGCGCAGCACATTACCCATAAGTTTCTTGATAATGATGGACGGGTACACAAACCGACGGCCAAAACTTCGTGGAAAATACCTTCTTCCAAAGGACTCACCTCACGTGAAGTCATCCAACAATTAAAAAAGCATCCCTTCGAAGTTGAAATGCAGGGCGAAGGCGTAGTCGTCCATCAGCTACCTTCGCCCGGCCAACTATTGATAGAAGGTGGCAAAATTAGGTGGGAGCATTCCCACTTTCTTGTAAACAGGCATTTTGTCCCGTAGGGACAGATGGAAATAGCCCACCGATTCATCGGTGGGGACCGTGTCCAGAATTGCTAGTCCCGTAGGGACGGCTGACGGCGTTAACGTTTCCAGCCGCCATTGCAGTCACAAGGCGCCTGCAAGAATTTGGAAATGCTCCCAAATTAGGTTGAGTTTGGGCGACCCATAGCCGCCCTCCCGTTTTCGCGAACTGCAAATTTAAGACATGAACAACATTTCGCGATACTTCGGCAACGGCCAGTAATCATCAGAAACGACGGATTCCAATTCGTCACAAATCGTACGCACATCCAACATCGCAGTCGAAACTTCGCGCGAGAGGTACTTTGCTTTTTCCTCTTCGGTCGAAATGGACTCAACTTTACGATACACGTTCTCGAGTTCTTCGCGCTTCAATTTCAATGCAGAAATCAGATTACCCACTTTTTTCATCATATCTTGTTCAGGCGCATCGGTACCAATCTGCTTTGCGAACGCTACGGTCTGAACCAAAGCCCCGTGATATGCAAAACATGCAGGCAGAATGCTGGTGTCAACCATCTGTCTCAATGTATCGGCTTCGATCAACAGATTTTTGATGTAGCGTTCAACCCGAACATGAAACCGGGACTTCAACTCGGCTTCGGTGAACAATTTCAGACGAGTCAACATTTCTTTGGATTTCGGAGTAACGATTT
Organism: uncultured candidatus Brocadiaceae bacterium; assembly: GCA_964355695.1. Lineage (GTDB taxonomy): Bacteria > Planctomycetota > Brocadiia > Brocadiales > Brocadiaceae > JACVXV01. The sequence goes on along the minus strand of CAYHFB010000009.1, from coordinate 2,038 downwards.
GCGCCAAGGCTTCAGGCGTTTTGCGCAGATTAGGCAATCCACGTTTCTCGGCTTCTTTTACCCATTCCTCGGAATAGTTATTACCTTCAAAGCGAATAGCTTTAGTTTCTTTGACTGCCTCGCGCACGGTTTCGAGAATTGCAGCATCAAGGGACATTTTCGTAGCCAGGCGTTTCTTCAGAGCTTCGTTGATTTCTGAAAAACCGTCTGCCACCGCCGCATTCACCAGGGTGACGGGAAACGCAGTCGATGCAGATGATCCAACGGCGCGGAACTCAAATTTATTCCCCGTAAATGCAAAGGGAGAAGTTCGATTTCGATCCGTATTGTCTCGCATGACTTCAGGAAGTTTGCTGACGCCCAATTTGATCACGACTGCTTCGGCATTTTGTCCGCCAACGCCATTTTCGATTTCGTTCAAAATCCGACTGAGCAAATCACCCAAAAACATAGAGATAATTGCGGGAGGAGCTTCGTTAGCACCCAAGCGATGATCGTTTCCGGAAGAAGCAATCCCTGCCCGGAGCAAGCCTGAATGTTTGTAAACACCCTTCAGCACTGCACAGAGCGTCAAGAGGAATCGAAGATTCTCGTGAGGGGTGGTACCTGGGTCCAGGAGGTTTTCTCCATCAATATCCGCATGGCTTGCAGCGATCGCTATTGACCAGTTGTTATGTTTTCCGCTGCCGTTGACACCTGCAAAAGGTTTCTCATGCAACAGAACTGCGTAAGCATGGCGTTGTGCAACTTTGCGCAAAACCTCCATCGTCAATTGGTTATGATCCGTTGCAATGTTGGCTTCTTCAAAAATTGGCGCTGTCTCAAACTGGCTAGGCGCCACTTCGTTGTGGCGAGTCTTAACCGGTACACCGAGTTTAAATAATTCGTACTCGACTTCTGCCATGAACGCTTGCGCGCGAGCAGGAATTGAACCGAAGTAGTGATCTTCGAGCTGCTGGCCTTTGGGAGGTTGTCCACCCAAGAGCGAACGGCCGGTCATAATCAAGTCTGGGCGTAACGCATAGAATGCCCGATCAACCAGAAAGTATTCTTGCTCAACACCCAAAGTGGGTACAACCCGTTTTGCTTCCGTGAGGCCAATCGTGTGCAACATTTCGCATGCACGATCCGAGAGTATTTCCATGCTGCGCAGCAAAGCCGTTTTTTCGTCCAGTGCATCACCATGATAGCTGATGAACACCGAAGGAATGCAAAGAGTCTTGGTGCTGGCGGTCTCCATAATAAAAACCGGGCTGGAAGGATCCCATGCGGTGTAGCCGCGTGCCTCGAAAGTGGTGCGCATCCCTCCAGATGGAAAGCTGGAGGCATCCGGTTCACTTTGGATCAACTGTGAACCCGAAAATTTTTCAACAGCTCTTGCTGAATCATCAAGCGAGAAAAACGCATCGTGTTTTTCTGCAGTCAAACCCGTTTGGGGTTGAAACCAGTGACAGAAGTGGGTTGCGCCTTTGGCAAGGGCCCATTCTTTGATCGCGTTCGCTACAACGTTCGCAATTTCTTGATCCAGCTTTTTTCCCTTTTCAATCGTGGAGACTAACTTATTGTAAACATCTTTCGGAAGTTTTTCCTTCATTTGATGAATATCAAAAGTATTCACTCCATAGAATTCAGATATTCTCAGGCAGCGACCGCTGTCGTCTTTAGGTGGATCAAATTTTCGTGGAGTACGAATGGTGATTTCCCGAATAGAGTCAAAACGAGCCTTTGCACCGTTACTGTTGAACATAGAAGATTTTCCTTTCGTTAAATGGGCCGAACGCAAGATGAGAGATGAGAGGACGGATGATAGGAAATTGCTTTTTTCAATGGGTATACAATATCGCAAAAGAGGCGGATTGCAAGTTGTTTTTGAAAAATTAAAAATAATTAAAAACCAAAGCAAGGGAAATGGGAAGGAATGGTGTGGAATTATAGGAGAAACTGGAGAATTGTCTTATGATGGGTAATGTACAGCACATTACGCAATTTCCCACAAGGAATTGATAAAAAATGACAAAAATGGCAAGACCGTCACTGC
>CAYHFB010000008.1:17260-23922 GCA_964355695.1 uncultured candidatus Brocadiaceae bacterium | reverse complement strand
CAAAACGACTGTGTCTACCTGTTTTCAATTTTAAGGGTTTTTCAACAGAGTCATAGATAGCATAGTAATATCTGAAGGGGTGGTTGCTGATTATGATTCTGAAGGTAATATTGTTGGAATTGATATAGACAATGCCAGCAAGAAAATCTTATTAAAACAACTATCAATTAATAAGCTTCCATTTCAACAAGAAATAGTAACAACTTAAGATTAAAAAACATTTAACAAATCAATACAGCGGACACGGTAACGCTGCGCCGCTGATTTCAGTTGTTATAAATTTTAAAGAGGATAACGATGAAGAAGGAAGATATAGGTGTCATGTCCATCCCTTCCGCCGTGTGAGTCCCGATGTTATTGATTCCCAGTGCGCCGATTACCCGGTCCAAATCCATTTTCTTGCATGATTGCGTATGGGGATTTACCGGCAATCCGAGGCCTCTAAGGACGTCCAGGCATTGGGTGTGGGTTTGGAGTTCTTATTTCCCTCATAATACCCGATGGCGTAAGTAAAGAGGTGCAAATGACGCCTTGCAGTGATGCGGGAATGGGGAGCTTGAGCGAACCGGCAGCGGCGTTTCTGGGGTTCGCAAACCGCGGCTCGCCGGATTCCACCCGTTCCTCTGTTGAAAAATGTCCATAAAAAACATTTTTATGTCATAAGTAGCATCGTACCCGACTTATGACTTTCAATGCCTTACGACTTGTTTTGCCCTTGTTTCATCCCCTTACGCCTACAGCCTCATGCTCGTGATGGGCAATCAATCACCCCTTTTCAGTGGGTAAACCCTTTTCTCTTCCGCCAATCGTCTTGCTAGCTCGTATTGCGCCCAATACTCCTGCTGCATTTGTGAAAAAACTTCCGGATATTCGCCTGAAACGTCATTGAGGTAAATCTGATCGCCAGCAACCAACAAAAGTTTCGTCTCCCGGTCAGACTGGTTATACTGCAAACAAAATTTGCCTTTAAGGTAAAGTCCCGTGTGATTACTCCCACTAATAACACCCCGAGGGCTTTCACTGGTGGTTAACAAATTTCTTCCGATACCAGAGTAGTCATGGTTCCCACCCAAAAAACCCAACACCGTCGGAATGATATCTACGTGGCTCGCATACGAAAATTGAATATTTTCCCATGGCGATGCTTTTTCTGCAAACTTGGCGTTATAGAAGATCAAGGGGATACGAATCCGGTTCATGAGGTTATCATGCGTCACGATGCTTGTGTGGTCGGCAACGATAACAAATAACGTTTGGTCAAATGTTGGCAGATTCTTCTTCAGCGTCTCAAATAACTGTTCTATACTCGCATCCACATAAGCAAACGCGTTGAAAGGCGGCGATGTGAAGCGCTGCGAATACGAACGGGGAACCTCCCAGGGAGAATGGCTCGTTGCGGTCATCAGATGGAGGGTGAATTTTGTCGGGCAGGCTCGTAGGATTTCTGCGCACTCCTGAAAGAAATACCCATCGAATACACCAAGCACGTTGTCGCTTTCGTCCAGGAGATTCTTGGCCTTTAATCTCTGCTCAAAATCATGGTAATTATACGTAGAATACCCTTGGCTTGCCATAAACGCCGTGAAGTCCGTAGCACACTGGCGGAAGCCTTCACAAAAATAATGGGTGTAATCCGCATTTCCCAAAACTCTGGACAAACACCCATAAGAACAATTCGCCTCGTATTTCGCAAATCTATCCGTTGTATCTTCAAAGCAACACTTGTGGAAGGCGGTGGCGGCCGCGAACACTGATCCGGCGGTAGCATTGAAACTCTGAAATGTGTTGGGAAAGTAAAACCCTTCCTGCGAGAGTTTTCGTAAAAAAGGCATAATAGGCTTGCCGTCTACGTCAAGATCAAAGATATCGCGGGAAAGACCTTCTATTTCAAGCAAAATAACATTCTGTATTCCAAGATTGACGCCGGCGTTTGTTTGTGTCAAAAGCGGATACCGGATGTTTTCAGCCTGCAATCCTAATAGCGGACGGCAAATGCCTAACGCCTGTTCCTCGGTCATCTGGTACCAATAAGGAGAAGTTGCCTTTAAAGCGGCTGGTATGTGAGTCCGAAAAATATCGTAGTACGGATTAGCTACGGCCTGGTTTTGCGAGAAGCTGCTTGAGCGTATATAATATTTGCTTTCATTGAAATACACCTTCCATCCGCTCGCCCGCTTCGTTTTCTTGACGGAGACGGGCTGCAACGTCCACAGGAGGGGGAAACAGGCAGCCACCAATGCCAGGGCAATCCCGCTCTTCCATTCCAATAACGACACGCTATACCGCCGTAACCGTCCACAAAACCAAAACCCACTGTACAGCAACGCGAAAGAAGCAGAAATGAACAACGCTATGAAGACCGGGTGGTTCTGTACAAACGGCAATACGGCCAGGTACATCTGATAAGGCTCCGTGATATAGGCCAGCAGCAGCTCTCCCATGTGCTGGTTTCGCTCTTCAAAACAGACGATGTTCGACAAACACGCCAAAAGATGAAGATAGGTCAACGACCAAAGAATACGCGCCACCCAATCAAGGCGAATCCGTAAAAACAAAATTGAAATCAGCCCCACGCCAAACAACTCGAATCCGAAAAGGCTACAATCAAGGCGTAAGCCATATACCATGGTGTGGAAACTTTCAAAAAGACGTGGTGACTCCGCAAAACACCAGAGGAATGCCACCCGGTAAATCAAAAACAACAAGCAATTCCCCATTATGAAAAGGCCCACCGTTAACGCGAGCGCTTTTCGCCTGGAGAAAGCAGCTCCGTCCTCAGATGCGTCTTTCTTAAAATAGCCTTTTATCCCCGCTATCATAACGTTACTCTGTTAAAAAAAGATGATGATTGATGATGAATGGTGATAGGAAATTGCTTTTTTCTATCAGGTGGTCAGTTTAGAAACAAAGGAAATTACCAGTTCTTTTATTTATTTTATCAGCACGACTAAGCTAAATGAAGCGAACTTGGGCTGTTGCAACGGTATAATTGGCTTGGTAGTATCAGTCGGTTGACTGTTCAGCGGTGTTAATTTTGAGGATGAGGGCGATCACTGTTCACCCGCTCTGCATATTCGCGCACGAACTGTGTTCGGTCTTGGTTTTTGTCGGAGACTGGGTATCCGAAGGACTTCATTTCTTTGAACGTGCGGTCAAAGCTCCACCCATCCACGGACAGCCGGTAAACGGCCACCATCATGCCGGTGCGCTCCTTACCACCAGCGCAGTGGACAAGCGCCGGCAGATTTGCCTTGTCAGCCAAAATAGCGAGAAACTCTTTCGCGCATTCCGCATGGTTCGTGGACAGTGGCAGATAAATCATCTTGAGATGATAGCGTTCGACAGCGTCCGTGTACCCGTTGGCTTCGGGGTCAAGGACTGTTTCCTGAACACCTCGGAGATTCACGACGGTTTTGATGCCATAATCCCGGAACAGTCGCTCCAGCATGAGTCCATTGGGCTGACCAGAGCGATACAACACGCTCTTTTCCACGCGGGCAAATCGGCATGGCAACTGCGCTTTGCGCCACTGTAACACGGTGACCATGGCGGCTACAAGGCAAATCACAACAACGCCGGCCGCGAAAAAACGTGATTTGTAGTTGATTCGGAAACGCGAAGCGACCTTCTTTAAACTCAAACAGCAGGGGTCGCCAGAACCTTGATTTTCTTTATCTTCCATACATTCCTCTGTTATAACCGGTAAATCGAAAACAGTGAGCAATTCCCCACCACGAAAATGCACACGACCAACACAATAACCTTGATTATAATATAAGCGATGAACGATGAACGTTGCAAGCTATTTAAGTGTTTTTAGAAATCAAAGAATAAGGAACGGAGCTATTGGAAAGACACGAAATGTGATTTTCAAATTGATAGATTCGTAAACGATAGTATAATTTCCATTGAGCAACACGGTTTTACTTACTTTTTCGTACATTTAACAAATCGCACTATTTTAGCCTTCAAAATATATGTTACCATCAGACAAAAGCATTATTTTTATCATTAATCCGAAAGCGGGTGTAAGACACACTGTTGATTTCAGGGCGCTTATTCAAAAAATATTTTCTGCCTCCGATTATACATTTGATATCTTAACTACCAAAGGGCCAAATCATGCAACGGAACTTGCGGCTGGCGCTGTTAATAAAAACATTGCATTCGTGGTTGCTATCGGTGGCGATGGTACCGTGAATGAAGTTGCAAAGGGATTGGTGAATTCGAGAACTACCTTAGGGATTGTTCCGGCCGGCTCCGGAAATGGTTTTGCGCGACATTTGAAAATACCTTTGAAAGCCGAACTGGCTTTGAAGTTAATAGCGGATGGGAAGGTTTTAAAAGTCGATACGTTTTTTGTTAACCATTTTTTCTCGGTGAATGTTTCAGGGATCGGTCTCGAAGCGCACATTGCGCATTTATTTGCAAAAGCCAAGGGGCGCGGTTTTTGGAATTATGCAAGGCTTTCACTGGGTGAGTTTTTAAAATATAAGCCCTTCCGGGTGCGGATGATTATTGATGGCGTAGAAACGGAGAAAGAAATTGTTTCACTTTCATTTGCCAATTCGTCACAGTATGGAAATAATGTACGTATTGCGCCACGTGCTTCAATTGTTGACAAGCAACTTGAGCTTTGTATGATGGAAAAATTTTCGTTGATTGGTTCGATTGGTTTCGGCTGGAAGATGATGAACGGCCATGCCGATAATTCGAAATATCTTGAAGTCAAAAGATGCAAACACGTAAAAGTTTTTTCGGAAGTTAAATTACCGCTTCACATTGATGGTGAACCGGCAGGTTTTGCAAAAGAGTTTAATATGATAATTATTCCGGCCTCACTCAATGTGGCAGTGCCAAAAAGTACTTATACCTAACGCAGCATAGCCGCAACCAAAGAACCCCCTTCTTTCCCCACCGCGCAAGCGGTAAATCTGGCGACTAATCTGCTTTTTTCAACAGGACGTTAACCTTATTCTGACACAACATCCAGAGGTTCCTTTCCTGTATCCAGATGGCCTTTTTTCGGAAATCATTCAAACCCATAACGACATAGATTGGTTCGCTCTGGCCGGGAATGTAGCTCGCGAAAGGGGTATTGTCGTCCATATCTAACACCTCTTTACCACTGTAAAACACCAGGCTGGGAAGGGTTCTTCTGGAACTAACAAGGGTATAATGTTTCTCCTCGCGCAGATGGCCTTGCTCCGCGATGTCCCTGGCAGACCTGTACGTCCCCAGGTGTTCTGCAAGATAAACCGAGACCAGCGGAAGGATTATGCAAATGGTGGTACACAATATTATTTGCACCTGAGAAAAACGTTGTTTACACGCGAAGGCGACCAAGGCCGCCAACGCCCCGGCGAAAAGCACCGCAATCGGGATAATAATGTCCGCCATGGAAAGCGCACAGTCGGCAGGCATCCACTTTGACATGGTAAGGAGGAGCGCTACAGGAATAGCCGTAAATATGCCGACAACGGCCCATGAAGTCGCGGCAATCGCTTTCACCAATTTTTGCTCCGCCTGCCACCGGGAAAGCGGAAGGGTCAATAATACCACAGAGGGTGACAGGGGCAATATATACGTCATCAATTTCGATTTAGAAAGAGAAAAAAAGACCAGAGAAAGAACCAGCCAGGCGGTAAAAAAACAGGCCTCTTTTTTCCCTTCCCGGTTTGCAACCGCACGGTTTTTAAAGAGGGCGGCGATGGGAATAAACACAAACGCCGACCACGGGAAAAACCCCAACAGGAACGTCGAAATATAGTAATAAAAAGGCTCCGGGTGCGCATAACCGCTGACAAACCGCCCCGACGTCTCAAGGGTAAGCAGAGAAATGATTTGTTTTGTTCCCAATTGCGCCCAAAAGGGGATGCCCCATGCGCAGATAATGCCCGCAAAGAGCAGGAATCCCGGCAGGTACCACAATCTTCTGATGTATCGAAAGTCACGCGCCCACAGTAAAAAGCAGCAGGTAATCAAGACGAACAACAAGACCCCTACCGGCCCTTTTACCAGAAATACCATGCTCAGGAAGAAATACATCAGCAGCCTGCGTGCGTTCTTCTTCCTGGCGTCCTGATATTCAACAAAGAACTGGTAAAGCGCGGCTGAAAAGAAAAAGGTCAGCAGCATATCGGTAATGCAAAACCGTGCGATAAAAAAGAACAGGGGGCTGGTCATCAGCATCACCCCCGCCCAAAATCCGCTCTTGCGCCCCTCAATCCGTCTCCCCCAGAAATAGACAATCATAACCGTCCCGATAGCCGCAAGGGCGGAGGGCAGGCGCGCGCCCAGTTCATGTATCCCAAAAAGCTTGTAACAAATAGCGATAGCCCAATAGACGACAGGCGGCTTGTTGATGCGGGGAGCGCCATTAAAATGCGGCACAATCCAGTCGCCGTTCAACACCATTTCGCGCGCCGTTGACGCGTAGCGCGGCTCGTCCGGGTCAATAAGCGGCATTGCCCACGTGTAAAACAGGAACAGGAACAGTCCCAAAAAAAACAGCCCTGTAACAAACGGAACATCCTTCTTAGAAAACCCTTCCGCCGCATGCCGTGTTGGTATCGTATCTATCAAATCCATAACCTATAGCTTTACTCCAAAAATCCGTGTAGCGCAGGCTTCCAGCCTGCCGATTCCGTTCTTCAAAAAAA
>CAYHFB010000008.1:0-17160 GCA_964355695.1 uncultured candidatus Brocadiaceae bacterium | reverse complement strand
CCAAAAATCCGTGTAGCGCAGGCTTCCAGCCTGCCGATTCCGTTCTTCAAAAAAAACGCGTAGCGCAAGCTTCCCGCCCGCCGATTCCGTTCTTCAAAAATCCGCGTAGCGCAGGCTTCCAGCCTGCCGATTCCGTTCTTCAAAAATCCGTGTAGCGCAGGCTTCCAGCCTGCCGATTCCGTTCTTCAAAAATCCGCGTAGCACAAGCTTCCCGCCTGCCGTTCTCGTTTCACCAAAAACAGCAGGCTGGAAGCCTGCGCTACTACGCAAGCCGTATATGATACACCAAAACCAGAAACTTTAAACCCAAATCTTAATGCCCATCCCCCAACCTAAACTCATCAACATTTTTGCGGTCAAAGGATTCGCTGGGTGGATACTCTTTATCGCCGATAGGGACTTTTTTAACCACAGGAATGGTACTTTTCACCATATTCTTTTCTTTGACGCTGGCTTTTTGTAGTGCCGCTACCTGTCTTGCCGGCTCATGAAAAAACGACTCGTCTTTATATCAATTCCAATAATGTGGCGTGTACCATTGATTCGGTTTCCGGTGCATCCGGGTTTTCTTCTGTTTTGGGTAGCTCTTTCCTGGCGCTGCAAAGCCGCAGCCAAGACCCCTTTAGGAAATTGGAATAAGAGGGCGTTGTAAAAAACGTACATAAAAACGATATCAAATCATCCTTAACATCTCTTCAAAGGCCTCTTCGTCAAGTATCCGGACGTTCAGTTCTCTTGCCTTGTCTGCCTTGGAACCTGGCGACTCCCCGGCTACGAGGTAATCCGTTTTTTTGCTGACACTGGAAAGAACCCTTCCCCCCAGGCCTTTGATGAGTGACTCCGCTTCTTTACGGGGGTATTTTTGCAGGACGCCGGTGATGACGAATGACTTCCCGGAAATGTTCGGGTTTTTCGCTAAGGTGGGAACGGCTAACTTTTGGGTGTTTATGCCGCCGGACTTCAGTTTTTCTACAATCTTACGATTATGCTCGTCCTGGAAAAATCCAACGATGCACCGGGCAACAACTGGGCCGATTTCATGGATTCTTTCCAATGCTTCCTGCGTGGCGTTTGCCAGCGTGTCTAAGTCGCCAAACTGGTTTGCAAGGACTTCCGCCGTGTGAGTCCCTACGTTATTGATTCCCAGGGCGCCGATTACCCGATCCAAATCCCTTTTCTTGCTCTCTTCTATGGCCTGGATCAGGTTCTTTGACGACTTTTCACCCATGCGCTCAAGTCCCACCAGATCATCGTATTTAAGTTTAAGGTGATAGAGGTCTGCATAGTCCTTCAGGAACCCCTTGTCAACCAATTGCTCAATAAGCGCCGGGCCAAGCCCTTCCACGTCCATGGCGTCCCTGCCAGCAAAATATTTGATGCGCCTCTTTACCTGCGCCAGGCACAGGGGGTTGCCGCAGCGCAGGTACACGCCTATCCGCGTCAATGCGCTAGCGCACTCAGGGCAAGCGGTGGGTTCTGCAAAGACGACCTCCGTTCCATCCCGCTTTTCTTTTACGACGGATACGACTTGCGGAATAATCTCACCGGCCTTTTGCAATACGACGTGATCGCCCACCCGTATGTCCTTACGGGCGATTTCGTCGAAATTATGGAGCGTCGCCCGGCTAACCGTAGTCCCCGCGAGCAGCACGGGGGTGAGGTTGGCAACGGGGGTGATGACGCCGGTCTTACCTACCTGTACAACGATCTCCTCTATCTTCGTAATCGCTTGTTCCGGTTGGAATTTATAGGAAATCACCCAACGGGGGGACTTGCTGGTTGCGCCCAGTTGGTAATGAAGGGCAAGCAAATTGACCTTGACGACCATGCCGTCCATCAGGTAGTCGAGTTCATCGCGGCGCTTGTCCCATGCGTTGCAGAGTTGGATGACCTCCTCAATGCTCTTGCATGATTGCGTATGGGGATTTACCGGCAGTCCGAGGCTTCTCAGTACGTCCAGGCATTGGGTGTGGGTTTGGAGTTCTATTCCCTCATAATGCCCGATGGCGTAAGTAAAGATGTGCAAATGACGCCTTGCGGTAATGCGGGGATCGAGGAGCTTGAGCGAACCGGCAGCGGCGTTTCTGGGGTTTGCAAACTGCGGCTCGCCTGATTCCACCCGTTCCTCGTTAAGTTTTTGAAATTCCTTGTTTGGCAGATAAATTTCACCCCGGATTTCCAGCACGGACGGGATGTGTTGCCCCTTACCGGCAGAATCCAGCGACAGGGGAATCTGATGGATCGTTTTCAGGTTTGCTGTAACGTCGTCGCCCTTAAAGCCGTCGCCCCTGGTAGCGCCTCTCATAAAAAGGCCGTTTTCGTACCAAAGGGTAATGGCAATCCCGTCAATCTTCAATTCGACAACGTACTCAATATCCTGCTGTTTATCAATCTCGGCCATACGTTTTATGCGCTGGTCAAAGTCCCTTAATTCCTCGCCGGAGTAAGTGTTGTCTATGCTTAGCATAGGAATCTTGTGATTGATGGTGGCGAACTGGGAGAGCGGTTCACCGCCAACCCGCTGGGTAGGCGAGTCGGGGGTGATAAGTTCCGGGTGCGCTTGTTCGAGCTGTTGTAATTCTTTCACCAGGAGGTCGTATTCATAATCGGTAATCTCGGGGGTGTTTTCAACGTAGTATTTTCGATCGTGCCAGCGGATATCGCTTCGCAGTTGATTGATTTTTCCTGGTATTGATGTGGTCATAGTTGGATATGGTTTTATGAAAAATATTTATGTGTGCCAATAAAGAAAACAAGTATTTCCCTGAAAAGTATACTGATTTCAATGGATTTATCAACCTAATTATTGTGTTGAGAGAAGGTTTGTTTGCCTGTTCTGCTTCAGACGGAAATGTAATTATACCTGAGCTTGTCGGATGGTAATTGTGGACTTTGTATAAGAACCTTTCTTAAGAGGGACTAGCATTTTATTCTGGAGATTAGTCCCATATAAACAATAAATAAGTTTATTCGATACGCCAAGCCATTGTTTTATTGACAGTTAATTGAACCCTGTGCTATTATCCAAACCATAGTAATCTAAAATATAATAGGGGCTAACACCATAAATTGATATTGGCAGAAATAATTTCGTTTGCCTAATAACTGGTTATCTTGAATTCCCCCCCAGTAAAATCCATGTATTTTCTTAGATATTGTGCGCACTATAGATTATGCTCTATTCATGGAATTTGAATTTAATGAAGAAAAAAATGATAGGTTATTTAAAGAGCGAGGAGTCACATTCTATGATGTCATCAATTCAATTTGTAACGATGGAATATTATTGAATTTCAACCATCCGAATTCGTTAAAGTATCCACATCAAAAAATATTAGTGGTGAAAATAAACGATTATACTTATTCGGTTCCGTATGTGAAGGCGGGCAAAAAATATTTTTTAAAAACAATTTTTCCAAGTAGAAAATTTTTGTACTTAATTGAGGGATAAAAAGATGAATAAAATTAAAATTAAATATTTAGACTCTGAAGAAAAAGACTTAGAGGAATCTTTATATAAATTAAATGTCAGAAAAATTTCAAAACCTACCGAATTGGAACAAAAACATTTCAAGGCAATTGCCGAAAAGTTTATAAAAAAAGAAACAAAAATGAATATTAGAATTGATGAATTTTGAGTTAGAAAAAATAAAAGAACGGGCGAAACAGGAAGGGTTGAAGTATTCAGCACTTATTAAAGAACTTCGATTTGGCGTCCGCGCAGTGTCTGGCCACCGAGCCGCGATATGGAAGGTGTGGACTCCAGGCGGCGATAAGCACGATGTTTACCTAGCTTGTCGCGGACTTGGAGGGCAGCTAAAGGCAAGCCTTCACGAATCCGGCAACTGGCACATTTCATTTACGCAAGATTTCTTCGAATCTGAATTTGCAGATTCGAAATTGAGTCCACCAAATCGATTTGTAGAGTCGTGGCCACGTCCACAAGAAATCGCCGCGGGTGTCACCCTAGCCTACAGAGTCGTCGTTCCGTGGAATAGTCCATCTGTTGCAACCCGTGAGGAATCTGACGATGTAATTTGGGTCGCACCGGCTCTTGAAGGACAGGCCGTCGAATTCGCAGTGCTACTTACGCATTCAAATTGCAGCGAAAACGACTGGCCTGGCAAACGCTCAATGGGAACCAATTTGGTAGGTTGCTTTCGCTTGTTGTCGGGCGAAACACTCTGGGTCGTTTACACTTCCAGGCCATTTCAATACCCTTCTCATCTGAACGGGTCTGGACAATTGTTTGGCAACAAGAGTGGGAAATCCTTGGATTCCCCTAATCTGCGGGCAGTTTTCTTTGGCAGCGAACCAGATGGCTCAAGAGTGGTTTATGATGTTCCTATCTGTGCCAAGTACGCCGACGGCTAACACGACAGTCGTGCGGGACTGCGCAAAAGAGCGCAGCCCCTTACTTTTACGTTAGACAAAAAATAAGGAACTTATATGAGGAATTCGGTTTATCTTGATTCAACAATTCCGAGTTATTACTTTGATGAAAGGAAATCGCTAAAACCATTTGTGACCGTTACCCAAAAATGGTGGAAAGAAGAACGAAATAATTACGATATTTTTGTGTCAGAAGAAACCCTTGACGAATTAAATGAAGGAAATTATCCCAATAAAATTAAGGTAATCGAATTTACGTCAAAATTACCCTTATTAAAACCCAACGAAAAAATTATTGAAATTGCTGAAATATATCTTGAAAATTATGTGATGCCCCAGGTTTTAAAAGGTGATGCTATCCATTTAGCTTATGCCTCATACTATAAAATGGACTTTTTGTTAACGTGGAATTGCAATCATTTGGCAAACGCAAATAAAAAACAGCACATTCGGCTTATAAACACCAGGCTAAATTTATCAATCCCCGAAATCACAACGCCATTAGAATTGGTCACGGAGAAAAAAAATGATGATTAATCCGGTACTCAAAGAAAAATACGACTCGCAAAAGCGGCTTAATGAAAAGGCAAATGATGATTTACGCACCTATTTCATAAACTCCCATCGTAACGTTTCAACAATGGCTACAAAATATGGACTGCAATTAAAATTCGCAGAGAAAAAAGGAGGGTATTTGGAAAAAAGGGACAGCGATTATTTAAGAATATCGCCAAAAGCAAAACAAGCCTAACAAGTCACTTCAGCGGACGGCGAGGAAAGCGCTCGCTGCCGACGAGTTCTTTGTTGGGCTACGATAATTTATTAGAAAATATTTAATAGGGGGGACAAAATGGAGACATTAAAAGAAGAAGCGATTGAGGCAATATCAAAACTACCGGAATCGGCTGATATTGATGATATAATGTATAGACTTTATGTAATAGATAAAATAAAAAAAGGACAAGACGCTATAAAGAAAGGAAAAACTATTTCAGTCCAATCATTGAAAGAAGAAATTAAAACATGGTAATCTGGTCTATTCCGGCAAAACAAGATTTAAAGAATATCCACGATTATATTGCAACTGATTCAAAATACTATGCGATAAAGGTGTCTCAAGAATTTATTGAAAGATCAGAAAAGTTAGCAGGCTTTCCTACAATGGGTAGGGTTGTCCCAGAGATTAGTAATCCAAGCATACGGGAATTGATTATTTATTCATATCGTCTCATTTATGAAATAACTCCCAATAGAATAGAAATTCTTGCAATAATTCATGGCAAACAAAATTTTGAGGAAACATTTGACATTGAAAATTAAAGCCTAACAAGTCACTTCAGCCGACGGCGAGGAAAGCACTCGCCGCCGATGAGTTCTTCGTTGGCTGAAAAGGAGAGACGAATGGGAACAGCCGACCACGATGTCTTTATCTCCTTATAGAATCTGATGACGAATGGAGAGCCTACTCGCGACAGTGTGCTTTGCGCGCGAAGTTTATGACTATCTGACTGCGAAAGGATTGCAGGTGTTCCTCAGCAATGTATCCTTGGAGCGCCTTGGCATGTCGGAGAGGACACGCTTGATGTAGCACCGGTTCTCGTGGTCGTTGGTACTTCGAGGGGTAATCAGGCAAACCATTTCCAGGTTTCAAGTTTCAAGTTTCAAGTTTCGAATTTCGAATTTCGAATTTGGATTTCTCCCTTGGATTTCATGCAACAAACGCAAATCAACACGAATGTTTCCTCCTGATTGTTTTTCCCCGTGCCTACGCTACACGAGGTGTCTCCTCGTCTCCACTCAAAACCCCTGAAGACAGTACGCAAAACCAATAAAATGCAAAGTTATGACTTTTTAATTGACAATCGGGGTATAATAAATTTGAATTGGAGTTTTTATATTCACATTGATGCTCGATTTCTGGAAAACAGATGGGAAAACCAACTATGGTAAAAGTGTTATTACTCGGTATTGGACGGTGGGGCTCGAATCATTTGCGCGTGCTGAGCTCCTTACCGATAGAACTATTCGTCAGCGATATAAGCAAGGAACGTCTTTCTGCGGCGCTCACCCTCGGTGTTCCTACCGCCAATCTCTCCACAAACCCGTTAGAATTTATCTCCAGGGTGGATGCAGCAGTGGTTGTTACACCGGCCCAGTCGCATTTTGACCTGTGTCGAAAATTTCTGGAATCAGGCAAGGACGTCTTTGTTGAGAAACCCATAACACTCTTATCCAGCGAGGCGAAAATACTTGCTGAAATGGCTGACCAGTATAAACGGATTCTTCAGGTAGGCCATATTTTCCGGTTCGATCCGGCTTCCCGGTGGCTACACGACTCCATTAAACAGAAAATGTTTGGACACGTGAAGGTTCTGCGCGGTAATTTCAGCGGGTTCAAACGTCCCAGAAACGACACCGGCGTTACATTCGCCGACGCAATCCACTTCGTAGACCTTTTTAATTTCTTTATGGACGGGCCGCCTGCCAGGGTTACGGCTATCATGAAGGACTTTATGGGTACAGGGAGGGAGGACGAATCATATTTGTCAATGGATTACGAGGGGGACTCCGGCGTGACCCTTGCAACAGTTACGAGCGGTTATTATTCGCCCGGCAAGTTCCGTGAAGTAGTGGTCGTTGGCAGCGAGTTAAGCGCTGTCTGCGATTACAATGTATCTCAATATAAGGTACGCACCTTCGAAAATAAACACGTGATGTCCGGCAATGACTTCAAGGCCGTCGAAGGCGCTATGCGCCAACTTGAGTTTACACCGGAAGAACCGCTGCTGACGGAATTACGCGCCTTCATCAGTTCTCTGCAGACGCGGCAGCCACCGCTTGCCGACGGCTGGGCTGGCTATGAGTCCGTACGGGCAATTGAGTCCGCGATGAAATCGGCGCAAACAGGACAAACGATAACGTTGTAATACTTCTGTGGCGCTACCATGCCGGGTATTATCGGAAAAGCAGAAGACCGGTTTTTTTTCAGCGCGGGAATGGAATGCAATACACCCCTACGCTTATGACATTACAAAGTGTTTTTGTACAACGATGTAGACAGGGTGGGAAGGAATCCCGCAAAATTCAACGAGAGAGGATAGAGAAATTATGGAAAAAGTACCACTTTCAAGATGTCTCCTGAACGACGAAGTAAAACAGGCTGCGATGCGCGCACTGGAGTCGGGATGGTATATTCTTGCGAAGGAATGCGAGGCGTTCGAACGTGAACTGGCCGCACACACAGGCACAAAGCACGCGATGGTAGGTTCATCACTGACGACAATTATGTTCATTCTTCATAAAGCAATGGGTCTAAAACCGGGCGAAGAAATCCTGGTGCCTTCACACACGGCGTTTCCTTCCATCGAACCGATGATCCACTGCGGGGCAAAACCTATTTTTGTCGATATTGATGAAACATTTTGCATGGACCCGGAACTCCTGGAAGCGGCAATTACGCCCCGCACGGTGGGAATAATGCCGGTACACCTTTACGGACACCCTGCGAACATGGACCGCATCTTTGAGATAGCCCGGAAGCATCACCTGTGGGTAATTGAAGACTGTGCGCAATCGCATGGCGCCAAGTACAAGGGGAAAACGGTGGGTTCTATGGGTATAGCAAGCGGATATTCCTTTTTCCCATCAAAAAACCTGACGGTAATGGGCGACGGCGGTTGCATCTGCACCAACGACGACGCCATTGCGGAAAAGATCCGCATGTTGCGCAACCATGGCCGTAAGGATAAATACAACCACGAACTGGTTGGGTACAACTCAAGAATGAACGAAATCCAGGCGGCTATCGGCCGCGTCGGGCTGCGGCATCTTGACGTGCTCAATGAGCATAGGCGCGCCGTAGCCGCCCACTACAGCCGCCGTCTGAAAGGCCTGGTGAAGACGCCGCTGGAACAATCATGGGCAACGCCGGTGTACCACATGTACGTAATCAGGACGGAACGGAGAACCGAACTTGCAAAGTTCCTGCAGCAACGCGGCATCGGCACGGGCATCCATTATCCCACACCCAACCACCAACAACCTGCCGTCACCAAACTATACAACGATCTGCCGAAACTGCCGAAAACCGAACAGGCCGTGCAGGAAATTCTTTCACTGCCGATATTTGGCGAGTTATCCCTAAGCGACGTTGACTATGTTTGCAACTCAATTGAAGAATTCTACGGTAAAAAATGAGCCAACAACCACCTGAAATTAGTCTCGTCATTCCCTGCCACAACGAGGAGGGTAACTTGCGTTCGCTTGCCAATGCGATCACATCCGCCATGAGCCCGCTCGGTATTCCCTACGAGGTCGTGATTACCGATGATCGAAGCACCGATAATTCATGGGCGCTTCTTAAGGAAATAGCTGCTTCCGACCCCCGGTTTCGAATTCAGAGGTTCCATTTTAATTGCGGAGAATCGGCGGCCAGTTGGGCGGGGATGCTGTCGGCGCAAGGACGTTACCTTGTTACCCTGGATGCTGATTTGCAAAACGACCCCCGTGACGTGCCGAAATTTGTAGAAGCGTTGCGCCGGTACGATTGCGTGTGTGGTACGCGCGTGGAGACGCGGGGAAAGGGCGATAATTTTCTCCGTATTGTCTCGTCCCGCACTGCCAACTGGGTGCGCAATAAACTCAGCGGCGAGAACATTAGCGATGCAGGGTGTACCTACCGCGCATTTAAACGCGAATGCATTGCTCATATCAAATTCTTTAAGGGCGCCCACCGGTTTTTGCCTACCCTTATTAAAATGGAGGGATTTTCAGTGACGGAGATACCCGTCACCAATAATCCGCGATTTACCGGCCAGAGCCACTACGGGGTGTGGAATCGGTTATTCAAGTCCTTCGTTGATCTGCTTGCGGTGCGATGGATGAAGAAGCGAATGATACGGTATGAAATTGTCGAAAAATTAAATTAAAAGGGAGGTTATGTATGTGTTGTAATTTTGTGCTGGCCGTTACGTGGTTTGGACAGGAACACCGTTTGTTCGGGTTGAATTGGAGTTACCTCACCATTCTTGGACTCTTGGGCAACTTTGTATTTTCCACCAGGTTTTTGATGCAATGGATCGCCTCAGAAAAGAAGGGGAACAGTGTGATCCCCGTATCATTCTGGTACTGGAGTATTGCAGGGAGTATCATCATGTGCGTCTATTGGATTATGGAACGCAGCCCGGTTGGAATACTCTCCTATCTGCCGAATTCCTTTGTCTACATACGGAATTTGCATTTGATCAAAAAATACACGCGCACGGCCACTTCATCCAGCCAGGTACCGAATAAAGAAAATTGACAAGGAAATATATCCCGACATGATAGCCGAAAATTTTGAAGATATGAAAACGCTCTTTGCTGACTTGTTGTTATTGACAGTGCTATCGGTCGTGGTTATATTTCCCGCCCTCGGACAGAACAGGCATTGGGCCAGCCATGAGGTTCGCCACGCCGAGATAGTCCGTGAAATGGCCGAAAGCGGCGATTATCTGGTGCCAAGGCTTCTGGGGGAGGTATACTATGACAAACCTCCGGTCATGCACGCGATAGCCGCCGGGATCACGCGGATAACCGGTACGCCATGCATGTTTAGCACACGCTTGCCTTCGGCTATGGCAGGCATAGCAGGGGTGCTGGCCCTCTACGGCATAGGACTGTTGTTTTTTGCCAGGCGTTTTGCGCTGGTTGGGGCTATCGTGCTACTCGCAATGCCAGGTTACAGTATTGTGGCTCGGCACGCGCGGCCTGACGCGATCCTGTGCGCATCAATTTTATGTTCGTGCCTTTGCATCGGCCTTGCCATGAGAGAACGAAGATACACAAGGCAAACGTGCTACCTGGTTTTGGGAGGACTATGCGCTGGACTTGGCGTGATAACAAAGGGTCCCTATGGCATACTCGTTCCCGCCATTTTCGCCGTTTTTGCCCCAATCCGCCGTGAAGACCTTATTCATCCCCGGTTTAATTGGGCCAGCTTCGTGCTTGGATTGCTGGCTGCCCTTGCTATCTGGGCTGTTCCCGCCTATCTCCGCGACGGCGGCCATTATCTTCACGGGGTGCTATTCCAGCCGGACCTCGACGTAAGTATGGGAGGAAACGAAAAATCAACGCTTTACTACGTGTTCTACTACGTAATATATCTGCTTATATTTGCGTTTCCCTATTCGCTTTTACTGCCTTTCACCATAAGGAACTTGAGGCGAAGCGGCTACTCGGCGCCGCTTGCGATAGCAGGGGCTATCCTTGTCGTTATTACATGCCTTCCTAAAAAGCGGCCCCATTATCTCGTGCCGGTATATCCATTTCTTGCGCTGGGAATTGTCGTACCGCTCGTGAATTTCTACAAAACGGGCCGTCTGGCGCGGAGTACAACACAAATCCTAGTGACCCTCTCGTTAATAGCCATTCCCTTTTATTTTGCAGCCATCCAACCCTTTACGGAACCCTATAAAAATTCTCAGATGGTTTTTGCGGAAAAAGTCTTCAGGATTGTCGAGCCGAAATCGCAGATATACTGTTTGTCAAACGAGGAAACGCTGGCCTGGGTAGGGCGGCGATATGAAGGAATACGGCCCCTTAAGGGCAGCGACCCATCTCTCGTTTGCCAAACGTTGCACAACGCAATCGCCGGATCGTATTTGGTTATCGGAGAAAAAGATTATACGGCACTTTTAAAATACGCCAAAGATATTCCTGGAGAGTTGGTGCTTAGCCATAACGCAGGCCACCACAAAAAAATGATGCTTTTTCGACTGGACAAAAGAACTTCTGAAACACCGTAAAACAGGAATGCCAATACGGCAAAGGCAATTCACCGCAGAGGACGCGGAGAAACAACGAGGAGCAGAGACTCCCTGCCAAGGCTCTCTACAACCGCTAATACACGCGAATGGGCTTCTTTTTTAGCGTTCATTGGCGGTTTCCATTCTGGACTGACGATACCCCCCCCCAGCACTTCCATCTCCTTGTGTTGTGATTTGTTTTTAATCAAGGGGATGATTATATTTGTTTTAACAGCCCGTGTCCGGCACTATATGGTTTGCCTTAACATCCGTCTTCCCTGCCCACATTCCTAACCCACTTGCCCAGTTCCTTACGGAAGTAAAAAGATGTGTATAAACATGTGGCCTAAAGGCTGGGGTTAATAGCGAAAGTGCTACGAGAGCCATATTTTAAATATCTGCTTATACCGTCAACGGGCATAAACCGAACATTCTGGAAGATCAAAGTCCCGCCATAGGCAAGGGAGTTTTACGCACACAGGGACACGGGCGCCGTGTCCCTGCACGACTGGTTCAGGTTTGTAGCCTGAACCGTAACGCTATGGTTTATTTACCGTTCCCTTTTTTATCATAAGGATTACAAGCGCTAAACAAATCAGGGTGGCCTGGAGCAAGAGGAGCAGGGCATCCAGCGTGCTGCCGTTTCTCAGTACGAGTGAGCATAGTCCCAGGCTGGCGGCAATAAAATAGATAAAGAACACCGTTTGCTTTCTACTAAAGCCCAGTTGTTCCAACCGGTGATGCAGGTGGTCTTTGCCGGTAAAGCTTAGGTACTCGTTAAAGCTGGCGACCTGTTTGTTTTTGAACCGTGTAATGGTGGTGTAAGACATATCGAAAATGAGTATTCCCAGGACAAGCACCGGTAGCGTGTATGCCTTAACGGGGTCGTTGGCGCCCCACCCGCCCATAACCGTGAGGCTTGCCAGCATGAACCCCATGAAGGTGCTGCCGCCGTCGCCGAGAAAAATACCGGCGGCCTTTTTATATCTTAGGTTATAGGGAAGAAAGCCCAGGCTGCTGCCCAGGAGCGCAAGGGAAAGGTAGAGGACGTATTTCTGTCCGTATTGAACGGCAAGGATGCTGATGAAAAGGGAGCACACGACGGTTAGACCCGCTGCCAGCCCATCCATACCATCGAAGAAGTTCAAGGCGTTCGTGATGCCGATTATCCAGATGAGGGTGACAACGGTTTCACCCAGTTTACCCCACCAGGTATTCGGCAAAAAATCTGCCACAACGCCAAATTGTATCATCACCATGGTGGCTCCGATTTGCACCAGGAGCTTCAGTTTTGCGGGAAGTGATTTAACATCGTCAACAAGTCCCATGATAAATACAATCGTTGCGCCGATGGCTACGCCCTTTAATTCAAGAGAATAAACGTTGTTGTAAAGGATGGCGACGGCAAAGGCGACGTAGATGGCGGTGCCGCCCATCAAAGGTGTTGCGTTTAGGTGTATCTTGCGCCCGCCGGGCTTATCCGTCACGTGACAGTACAACGCAATGGCTTTTACGAACGGAGTGGTAGCGTTGGCAATGATATAAGAAAATACTATGATATAGAGAAACGAGAGGTGGTGCGACTCAAATCCTTGTTTTACGCCCGGGATAAGGAGGAATGCCAGCACGAAAAAAACAATGCCGGTATTTATACTGAATATTCGCCGTAGTTCCATAGTTTTTACCTCAACGCCTTGATGGCCTGTTTAATGCACTTAATAATGCTATCCGTGTTTTTTACGGTAAGCGCTGGGTAGATGGGGATAGACGCAGCCTGCTCCCACGCGCGGTCCGTGTTGGGTACGTTTGATAAGGATAAATACCTGTGTAATGGTTTAAACACCGGCCGTTCACAGTTTATACCTTTATCCTTCGATGATTTCAAGAAGCTTTTTAATCCGTGGCTGAGTTTGATGACGTAGCGATAGTAAATGTGTCCGCAATCCTCGCCATAATTCGCCGGCAGGACGCACAAATCTTTCAATTCGCGGTGATACTTGTTTGCAATTTCGCGGCGGGTTTTAATAAAATGGGGCAGGCGCCTTAGTTGGGAAATGCCCAGCGCCGCCTGGATGTCCGTCATCTTGTAGTTGTATCGCACGCAGTAATCTGTCTGATTATCGTAATCCCGCAGGTCTCTCGCCTTCCTCAATAATGCGGCTGAGTTTGACACCACCATTCCGCCTTCACCCGTCGTCATCATCTTGGTGGCGTAAAAGGAGAATATGGAGATTTTACCGAATGACCCGGCCATTTTATTTTTATACGTTGCGCCGATAGACTGGGCGCAATCTTCGATTACCGGGATGCCGAGTTTTGTGATTTCTTCCATATTTGCAACAAGGCCAAAGATATGGGGAACTATGACGGCCTTCACTCGCGGATTCTGTTTTCTGCGGAGGTCCGTTACGTCCAGATTGAAGGTGTCCGGGTCGATATCAATGAGCAGCGGCGTGGCGCCCACGTAATTAACGGCATTCAGTACCGCCGTGCATACGTAACTTGGAATGGCCACGATATCGTTTCTGGTAATGCCCAATGCAAGAAGAGCCAGGTGGAGCGCCGCCGTGCCTGATGAGGTGGCAACGCCGCCCTTCAAGCCGATATAATCGGCCAGGGCATGTTCAAACTTCTCAACCACACGCCCTTGCGCAATGTTGCCCGTGCGGAGGGTGTTGGAGACGGTAGTGACGTCATGCTCGTTGATGGTTGGTCTTGAATGGGGGATCATAAAGACACTGTGTGATAGTTTGTCGTCAGAGAACGCTGGGAAATAAAGGGTAAAGAAGGTTTTCTTCTTTAAAAGGTTAACATAATTTCCTGGAGGACACTATAAATATTGCCGTCAGCTTCTCTTTTTATTTTCATTTTGAATGATTTCATGTAGATTGCTGTGCAAGGTGGGGATTTCATTTTTAACAACATCCCATAATAGAGAATAATCTATGCCAAAATAATGATGAATCAATTTGTCACTCATTCTTGCCATATCTTTCCACTTAATGTTTACGTGCTTCTTTTGAAAGTCCTTCGGTATATTTTTGCTTGCTTCACCAATAATTTCTAAACTCCTCACAACCGCTCTCTTTAAAACAGGATCGAGATAAAAATCATCTTTTGAAACATTATTTGTCTCTCTTGGGATAAATTCTGTCTCTTCAATTATAGGTCTTATGTATGATGCATGATAGTGTTCTCCCGGCATTATGCGTATGGATGCTTTCACTGTTTTTGCAGGAATCTAAGGATTGATTTTGGCGGCTAAATTGCAAGCAGTAATACTTTAACTATGTTTTCTGTGATGGCTTTATGGAAAATATTATAAACTTTTAAACTCTGGATTCTCAATAAATTTACTTCTTCCAATGTTTTTAAGTGTTCCTTTTACAACTACATTTTTCCCAAATTCATGTGCTTCACAAGCTTTTTTATAATCTTCAGCAGTAAGAATGATTTTCGCTTTTATTGCCATTTCATTATCTCCGATAAAGTTAATGGTAACTTCACCTTCTTTTCTTTTTGAAGCATCAGGTTCTGCTTTTACTTGTGAAATCTTTCCAACAAATTCGCCGGAATCTCCTTCATTGTTTGGAGTTAACTTCTCAATAATGCTTTCCATTGCAGGAATATATTCCTTATTGATACTTATTTTGTTCGGGATGGATGCTTCAACGGGAGAAACGGAAGCCCATGTAGAAATTACTTCTAATTCCCCGGCGCCTATGAATTGGTCCACCTCAACAATTGACTCAAGAAAATTCGCACTGATCATTACATCCGTTTCGCCGTTAATTAGCCTGGATATTTCATCGTTTTCAATAACTTCTTTAACGATCTTCAATGATTTCATTAATCGGGTAGTAACTTTTCGGGTAAATGATTGATTTAGCTCTTCTGCGTTAGCCCAAAGCGAAAGCTGTTTAGGTTTATCATCAATTGTTCCATTTACGAAAGGACAAATAATTGAGGTTATAAAACTACCTCGTTCCGTTTGGCCTAATCTGCATTGCCCAATAAATTGATTTGCTTCTTTAAAACCTAATCTTTTATGATAAAGTTCTGGTTTAATTACGTCGCAGGCAATTGTATACAGTGATTTTCTCACACTTTGTAAAAGATTGCACCCATCCTCAAACGATATTGTTCCAGCCTCTGTGTCTTGGTTTACAACCCTAAATCTAATCACATCTGAAGGCGGCAAAAGCAAGTCTGATAAAACTTGCTCCGTCTCTCTATTCTCAGAAAAGGAAAGAATTTCTAAGGCAGAAAATAACGCCTGTGAATAATCATTAAAACATCTCGACAATGGTAACTGAATTTCAAGAACGTCGCCTTTTGATGATTTTATGAATAGAGCGACATGCTCTCTTTTGCTCTTAATTTTTTCCCAACCGGTATTTTTAAGATATGATTGCACTGCAAGAGAATTTAGCTTGTTACTTAAATTATATAATTCAGGAATATTCATAGCTCTTCTTCTTTGGAAATTTTATTCAAAAGTTCAAATATTGTCTCTGGGGAAAAAACATTTGCTGCCGGTATACGCACGGTTTGATTCCCAGTATTATCACTTTTAGCGAGTCCTTTTATTGACAACCTGTAGGCGCATTCCCTAACTATCAACTAATCAATTGAGTGAGACAGCCAGCGGTTTTCATCTTTGGGTAAGAATAATACAACAAGAATTTTAGGGACCAAACAATTAGCCCTGAGATCGTCGTAATTTTTCAACGGTAAATTAAAAGAAATACTTCCATCGCCATTAACGTTTTTGTTTATAGTCGCCTTTAATTGAATATCAATCTTCGGCGAATGGAGAACAGAGTCCTTTGAAAGCTTTCCCTTTCCACCTATAGTAAGGTCTACACTATCTACATCAACCCTTGTAAATTCAGTAGCAAACCCGGCTTTTGCAGCAACTGCGTGTACATAAGCGATGCTTAATTCAGACTCAATCTGGGTTTTTACTAATTGCATAAAATTAACCCGAAACAGGGTAAGTATCTCATGTGAAGTGTATTAAATGTACGTGCGAGAGAGCCTTCTTTTGTTATATGGCAATATGCCCAAATGTTCGATGAATATTTGTCTGAATACTGTTTTATTTACCATAGTGGATATTGACTAAAATCTCCTCTTCACCGAAAAGCGATTGCTGAAGCTTCTCTTATTGCGTGATATGATTAAAACCAACCAATATCTGCTATTCTTGCGCTTCCTTGCAAAGAGCAATATAGTTGTTTTGCCTTGATTTGTCAATAATATATAGACGAAAAGCCACCGAAATGCATCGTGAGGGGGGATATTGATAGAAGGTGCGTCTACATCGATTTAACATAAGGGGATTTTAAGACCGCTGTAGGGCGGATCATTAGGGTTGCAACCATCCCTTTGAAGGTGCAAGATACTCATAAGTCCTGGCGCGTCTACGCCTGCTACCTAATCGCCTCCTTTTACCTATTATGAGAAGTAATCACACAAAGGCACGAAGGCACTAAGAACTACAAAAAAGATACAAGGGGAAATGGGAAATGGAACATTATCAATTTTCAATTAGTAGATAGTTGCAAGGCTAAAGCCATGCCCTACGTTTAATTCGTGCAAATTCGCTTAATCCACGCGATGCAAATCACGGCGACGCAGGGCACGCGGCAAACCTGAAGGTACGCTTTACTTACGTTTGGTCGGCGGGGATGTAGGGGATGAGGCCTTTTTTGTAAGCGATGGCTTGTACATCACGGGGCAGGTGGCGGGCGTCCACGGCGAAGCCATTGAACTCGAT
This sequence comes from uncultured candidatus Brocadiaceae bacterium, assembly GCA_964355695.1. Taxonomy (GTDB): domain Bacteria; phylum Planctomycetota; class Brocadiia; order Brocadiales; family Brocadiaceae; genus JACVXV01. The sequence goes on along the minus strand of CAYHFB010000008.1, from coordinate 201 downwards.
CATCCAAACCATGGGGTTGTCATCCAGCTTGCTCGGCGCAGTCCAGCCGGGATCAAACTGATGCATTTTGAACATGGTGCGGATTTGTTTTGATTTGCCGCCTACGGTGCCGGAAGGGGCGTCGAAAAATTGGCAGACCTGCGCGTGTGTGGTGTGCGGGGTTTTGGTCCGGTCATACCAGAAGTTGACGTAGGCGAGTGC
>CAYHFB010000007.1:24499-27062 GCA_964355695.1 uncultured candidatus Brocadiaceae bacterium | reverse complement strand
AATAGCAACCAAATTGCACATAGAGTACGAAAGCGTACGCTCACATTTAAAACACGTCTATAAAAAACTCCATGCAGGTTCGATGCTGGAGGCGGTTGTAAAGGCGAGGAGTAAGGGGTTGATTCAGGATGGGAATTAGATTGCAGCACGTACGATTCCTGAGAATTTACTGATGGCTGACAGGTGGAGGTGGTGGTTATGTGGATATTGAGATTAAATTGAAAAAGGCGCTTAGCGCGAGACCTACAGCAAATACGCCCTGTTGGGACATTTAGTACCTTACAGATTCGAAACTGCAATAAAAAACAAGTTGTTTTGTTGTCACTCCCGGAATTCCTTTGTAGAAGCGGTGCGTAAGGCATTTTACAACGTATGGTTTTTCTGTTGGGTTGTGGGCAAAGCCCACTTTGGTATAACTACGGACGCAAGCAGTTTTTGAGGGGACTATGAATATAAAAAAAAGATTTAAACGATATCTTTCTGTTTTTTTGATTCTTGGCACGTTACTTGTTTTTTTAGTTTCCATAGTGATTACATCTTATGCTGAAGACCTGAGTGGGACAAATGATGGGAATAAACAAAATAAATTATTGAAATGCACACTGCCTTTAAAAGATTACGAAAACAATACGATCCCTTTTGTCTGTGAGAAAAAGTGCAATGGAAGTATTGATTGTCAGAGCCACATACATTTGGAATTCAAAAACGCGACGATTCTGTCTTCTGGTGAAGTTGATAAATTTATCATAAATAATGAACTGGTAAAGCTACCAAAAAAATTCGTGGAAGCGGATGAGTCAAACAAAAGTGTGGCTGTTACTTTTTCCAGTAAAGTTGCTTTTGATGGTACTGATCTTTATGTGGAAACTGGGACGGAGCTTATGGCAGATCGTTACGTTTCAGTAAAGATTGATAATTCACTCCAGGAAAATAATTCAATTGTTATGCAGAAAAGAAAGGTGCAGTATCTCATTGAATTAAAGATACCGGACGAAATGAAGAATCCTGAGTTGTTTAAGAAAGGCTTGGATGCACAAATACGCACGAAATACAGTGTGAAACCAGTTGCTTTGACTTGGAACATTGAAAAACAAAAACATACCTTTCTATTTATGGAGGGTGAAGAATTTGAGCTACAGATACTGTTTGACGATAGACGTTTTTGTACGCAATCAACGCCATATAGTTCCTGGGTACCACAAACTGACGGAACAATGGAAGGTCAATGCAGGGTAGATTTTAGTCTTTTTAAGCTTGAAATTACGCTGACTGGTGAAGACAGGAAAAGAATAGATTCCGTTAAATTGATTTCTCAAAAACAGGTGGGTATGCCCAGGGTAGAAAGAGTGGTGCAGGATAAAGAAACGGCAAAGGTTCAATTCTCTGAATTAAATTGGAAACAAGCGCCGTTCAACATTGAAGCCGTTTACCCAAATTGTTATTTTGAACCGATAAAAATAGAGTTTAACTCACATTTTGATGGGCTTGACAGTAGCGGCAATTTACCTGTTTTAAAACTTGGACATAAAGTCTGGTCTTTCGCAAAAATGCTTGGCATAGAACTGGTTGATGAAAATGGAAGACACGCCTCCAATATGGTTGTAACTCTTATAGAATCCGTGGCTATTGATGAAAAGAAAAGGAAAGCCGAAAACGAAAGGAATCGGATGACGGATAAAAACGGGGGAGTTTCATTTATGGATACTTATGACTGGAAAAATGCAACAATATTCATAGAAGAAATGGGAAAAGAAATAAAACTGGATTCTCCTGTGTTAGAAATAACATCAGGGAGGGATGAAAGAATAGATATAAAGATTATTTTGCGCGAGCAAAAACATTAAGGGATTTGTAATGAATTCAATAACCAGGAAGTTGATATATACAAAGAAGAGAATTTGCCGCGCATTCATTCTCCAAATAGTTTGTTTGGTATTTCTGTTTACAGGGTATAGCATTTATGCTCAGGATAAGTGTGATTATCAATATATAATTTTTACAAATTATAGACCTGCTCATACTTTGAGTTCTGAATTTAGTTGTCGTTGGTGTATGCGAAACGAGTGGGCAGTTGTTCCGGTTGTATGTCTAAAGGTAGATGGTTGTAATAATAAATCTCCAAAAATGATGTGGTTTCAAGAGAATGATGCGCAAAATAATAAAAACTGTTGGAATATAAAGATTGACCGTATTATTGATTGCGAACCACATGTCTCAGGTAAGGGACGACAAAGTTATCCCATGTATATGCGAATTAAGGATAACAAAGGATTAAATTTGGATTACTCAAAGTGTACGTTACTCCTTACTTATGAAAATTTAGTCTATAATTACTATGCAAAATTTGGTGCAAATAATTTCAAAGGGACTTTAAATGAAAACCTTTCTGAAACAACATACAGTTTATCAAATTTTCAGTGGATTAATGAACCCAATCATCTCGGTGTTTTTTTACTACAAGCAGAGATAAATCCAGATGCTACTACTATGCCAAAGAAGAAAACATCTAAACCAAGTGATACCAGCACAACACCGCAAAAGACTGCTGGGCAGCCAGCAGTTG
>CAYHFB010000007.1:0-24399 GCA_964355695.1 uncultured candidatus Brocadiaceae bacterium | reverse complement strand
CTTAAGCAGGACGAAAAGGATCGTTGTGGTGATTTTGAACGTTTTTTGGGTGAAATTAAAGTCTATAAGAAAGATTACAAAATAGAGAAAAAGGAAATAATATTGAGTAATGAAGAATCTGATAAAGTGAAGGTAAAAAAAATCAGAGATGAGCTTAAAGAACTTTTAATTACCAATGGGAGACATCACTAATGAAACTGAGCGTATTAATAAGATTATTGCAAGCATTAATAGTTGTTTTTTCAGAATGTGTTTTCTTTGGAGTTACATTCAGTCAAGATAGCAGAACATTAGAAAGGTTGGCCTCTCGTACAAAAATATATTGTGATGGTCTCCCCATAGATGTTCCGTTTGAGATGAAACAGGTAATGCTTACCATTGCGACATCGCCTTTGACTGCAACCGATCAAAAGAGTCAGGAGACTATTAATATAAAAATAGTTCCAACCGCATTCTGGGAAGGCAAAGAAGACAAAATAGACGGTGCTTCTGCTGTCGCACATGAGATGCACTTGGCGGGACTTTTAAATCCACTTCAGTTTAAAGGACGCGTCTTGCATGGAGTGACACAAGAAGCGTTGAATGGCGTCCGTGTGGATATTAAATCGGATAATGGCGTTTCCTTGGCGGAAACATACACAAACAATGAAGGCTTTTTCTCCTTATGCTGTTGGATAGAAAAAGAAATTCTGGACATAAAATTGCATTTTCAAACAAATGGCTATCAGGATAATGTTACTCAGGTATCAGCCAAGCAACGTATAGTAGGACCTGTACTATTAATGCCGGGTCAACAAGCAGTAAGCAAGCCGGATAACCCATGCTATAAGCTGATTACCTTATGCGCAAAAGACGGTTTGGAAAATTTTATTAAAGGCTTAAAAACCACCTTGGAATTTACTTCAAAAGCAGGCGTTAAGACACGAATAAAAGCACATGAAAACAACGGTCTGTACAGTGCATTAATTGACGAGGACGCAGCAAAAGAAACATTGAAATGCACCGTGAGTATAGAAGATACAACTGGTAAGTGGGAGAATGTAACAAAAGAGATTGATTGTTCAACTTCAATATTTCTAAGTGTTTTTCTGGAAGAAAAGGGCGACGTGTTTGTAAATGGCACGGTAAAAATGGAAGATTTTACAAAGGCTCGGGTATGGCTTGTGCCTGTTGATAGTGCCGTGCCGCCTAGTGAAATAGCAGTAGACATGGTTGGCACTGATGAGAAGGGTAATTTCCGTTTTTTATTTCGCGATGGTAAGGAGAAAAATAAGTGCCGTTTGGGTGTTACGTGGGATGATCGAACAAAGTCAGGTATTACACCATTATGGGTGTCACCCAAATCCTATTCCCCCGCGCTCTATGGAGGGACAAATAAATATACACTGGGTACGGATATCGTACTGGAAATACCAAAAGATTATCTTGAAGCCATGCAATATGCATCATTTGTTCAATATGGCAATGACGCTCAACGAACAAATATTATTCCATTATACGATCCGGAAATTACTCTGGCAGCTACGAAGATCAACGAGTTGCTGGAAAAATTAAATAAACCGCCCGCAGTTGCATTAAATGCAGCAAATTCGTTTGAAGTCCTTTCTCCTGGTGATAAGAATGAGAAAATAGTGATTAAAGAGAATCTTTTCCTAAAAGGCCAGTACATCTCATTAAAAAGTAAAAGTTCTTCTACGTCAACTGTTATCGCAATCATACCCGTTGGAAGGCCGGAGACAATAAAAAAGATAAAAGAGATAACGAAAGAAAACGTCAATCGTTTATTAAACAACCCCGGATATCAGGATGAAAAAACCACGTTTCTGTGTGGTGATTGGTTAGCCAATGCAACAAACTGGCAACAAAACCATATCGGCCTGGATGCTGTAAAGCCGGAATCAGTTCCAGTCCCAGCATATTTTTCTCGTAGTTTAAACAACTATTTTTACGAAAAACTGAAGGGGCATAATAGAGGTATTGCTTCAAGGTATTCAATGATATTGCTTATAGACGATTCTTTCCTTGGGATGTGCGGCGATGATTCTTTCGATTTAACTAAAGAGGGAAATTTACAGGATATCTTTGGTGATGTGTCAGTAGTAATTTTTAGCGAGTCGTATTTGGACGGGGTTAATGATAAGTATAAACCCATTATTACCCATCTTAAAGACGCATTTAAAAACGCATATTCATTTAAGTGCAGGATTGTCAATCCAATAGGAACTGCTGGTCTAGATAGCATAATTACAGAATTTATTCCGTCTGGTGGAAAAGGGAATTATGAATGGGTTCCTGTGCCGAAACAAAAATTTTTACCCATTGAAAAAGTTGTTTCTCCAACTCCTGATACCGGAAATACCACCGTAAGTTTGACTGATAAGGGAACGGCAGAAGACAAAGGAATTAAAAAGATTACGGGAAGTAATAACGGTCAAAAAGACAGAGAAAAAAAAGAACCGGAGATAGATCATCCCACCCAGATTGAGTAATATTATTTTATACGTGAATTATTATTAAAAAAGAATTGGAGAGCGGGGAGATGGATATGTATGGAATAAGGTCGTTTTTACAGTATTGTTTAATTGTGGCAACCGTTTTTTTGTGGGCGCAGACTGCAAAATCAGAAGTGCCTATGATGAGTGGCGGGGATCCGGTTTTTGTGTCATGTGTTAGAGACAATGCGGAATTGCGGGATAAGCCGGAAAGTAGCGCTCAGACATTAAAAAAAATACCCTGGATGACGGCCTTTGTTATCATGGAAAAGAAGCAGGATACACAGGGACGTGAATGGATACGGGCAGGAGAAATTAAATCATTAAAAGATGCAATATCACTGGGATGGATGCTCAAAGACGATCTTCTCATGAGACAGGAGGCAATAAAGAAAGATGGTATTTATCAGAAGGCCATGATTGTCGTCCACTATGATGACAAAACCAAAGAGATCGGTGGCGCTCCCGTACGTCACGCCCCCCTGGAAAGCGCCAATCGAGTAGGGCAGGAACTTACGCTGTTTCATATTTACCATGTATATGACCAGCGTGATGATATTAGAGCAGTGCAGACATTTTATTTGCTTGGATTCGAACCGCAGATTACGGATCCGGCAAAACCGGAGAATGCAATTGTAGGATGGGTGCCGAAAACAAAATTGTTTCTTTGGGATACCAGGGAGGCCGCCGAATATGATAAATCAACTATGGGCAGTAGAAAGCCCGTTAAAATTTACGAAAACGAAAAAGATGTAGAAGACGTCATTTCCGGGAAAGGAACACCAGAACCCCTTGCTACCGAATCTGAAAAGGAAAAAGAATTGGTGCCGGAAGATCAAAGGTTCCCAATAATCAGCAAGGAAAAGGAGTGTAATGGCGTCAAGGCATGGAACGTTGGCTTTTCGGGTGATGTAATTGGTGGTCCAAGCCGTGAATCAATCGAAAAGGCATCAAAACTAACCAGATTGCCTAATGCCTTGGATATACTATTTGTATTTGATGGTACGGGGAGTATGAAGCAATATAAAGATGCAATAGCTCAGGCGGTGAAGGAGGTGCAAAATGCAACCAAAGATTTTTGGGAGAAGAATTACAACGCAGAAAGTAAACCGGAAGTTCAATTTTCCATTGTTATGTATAAAGATTATTCGGAAAACGATTGCTACAAACGAGAACCGCTGGGAAAGGATAATGCAAGCAAAATAGAGGCATTTATTCAAAACCATACTTATGCAGGGGGACAGGACCAACCTGCCGTGTTTCAAGGTATTTCACAGGCGGTAAAAGATGCAACACCGGAAATGAGACAAGGTTCTTTTCGTGCAGTAATTCTCATTGGCGATATGGGTAATATGGGTATATCGGATCAGGGAGACCCAAAGGGTTATACAACTGAGAAAATAATTCAATCATTGAAAGGAAGCAGTTGTGATTTTTATGCAGTTCATGTTGCCAGTGCACAAACTGAGACGGCTTGTACTAAATTTAAAAGTGAAGCTAATGAGATAATATGCAAATTTCAGGAGGGAACGGCATGTTACCTGCCTGTGACAGATCCAAAAAAAGTGAAAGAGGAAATATACGACAAGATTATGGAACTCCTTGGCCAACGCCTTGCATTACCTGAGTTTACCGAAAAAGTGGTTCGTGGTGAAGTCCAACTTGGCAAAAGCGGCACCATTTTAGAAACACGGTTAATCAACCTTATGAAACAAAATGGGGTGAATCCAGATGATTTTTCAAATAAAGGGATATCGGCCTTTGCAACGGGATATGTCCTTACTACAGAGCCAGGAACGGCAATACGAACGGTGAAGCCGGTTGTTTTAATGAATAAAAAAGAAATCGAGTCACTTATTGCCCTTTTAGGACGGCTGAGCGAAGTTAGATATGAGCATGTTGAAAAAGGTTGGATTGAGGCGCTTGAGGCAACAACAGGCGAAAAGATTGATGACCATAAGATAATTCCTGCCGATATCATCAAGAAACATTATGGTCTTCCGGTGAAATCATCCATTTTAAACATGTCGTTTACAGATATTGGTAAACTTCAGCCTGCTCAAGTACAAGCTGCTTGCAAGGATTTTGAGAAAAAACTGTTTCTACTCAGGTGCGTTGTGAATGAAAAGGAGGTGAGTGTAGAGGTGGACGACAAAGGTAATATTATTACCAAACTTACAGGAGATAAAAGATACTTTTTCGGTACCAGAAATAGCGAACGCGCATGGCTGGATATAGATGTTTATTTACCATAATGTTTCATGGTAGATAACACACAACGGTAGCACACCTTGACTGTAAAGAAGTCGAAAATCTATGACCGTAGTTGAATATGGAGGAGTATTTACTGTGAATGATCACAACAAGAAGGCTGTTTTTCGGATAAACAAGGCAAAGAAATACTTTGGCGAGACAAAGGCACTGGATATTGGCGTCCCGATTGAAATTCATCGAGGGACGACAACGGTTATTTTGGGACAATCCGGGTCGGGAAAAAGTACTTTTCTGAGCTTGCTGGGTCTCATGGATGATGCGGACGAAGGCTCCCGGATTGAGTATCACCCAACAAATCACCTGGGCAATATGCCTGATGGTCTGAAATATGAGGAACTTTCTCCTTCACAGAAAAAGGAATTGAGAAAGAAGGCGTTTGGCGTGGCATTTCAGGATGGACACCTCATTGGCCATATCGACACGCGTGATAATGTTAAATTGCCCATGCTGATTGCCGGGGCTACCCACAACGATGCTGACGTTGTTTGCGACTCACTAATTGCTAATTTAGACCTCAACAGGCGAAGGGATTCCAGACCAAAAGAATTATCAGGCGGCGAGTACCAGCGGGTGGCGATAGCGCGGGCAGTGGCGCACAACCCTGGCGTGGTGCTTGCCGACGAGCCTACGGGCAATCTGGATACCGACACGGGCAAACACGCCATGGATTTGCTGGTGGCCTGGAGAAAGAGTTCCGCTGATAACACTTTGATCCTGGTAACGCACGACATTCATCTGGCGTATCACTATGCCGACCAGTTTATCGTGCTTGAAAACGGCGGCGTGAAATGTTGTTTTTCCAGGGAAGAACTTGATAATCCTGACAGAAGAGGAGATTGGAAGAAATGCCTAAAAAAACCGGATACGGTTGGCGCAGACGTTCTTTTGCAATTGTTTGATTTTAGCGAAAAAGCAGGTACGGAAACCGTCATAGGTATTAAGCCATGGAATCAGCAAAAAACGAGTTTCTGGAGGAAATTTTGTTTCCAGTTCTGGTACGGGCTTCGTGACCTGTTTCCAATCAAGATATTTCCCTTTAATTGGTCTGTGTTTAAAACAACTTCACGTGATACTATTTTTCCAGCGCTTACGATTGTATCAATCATTATGTTGGTTGCTGTGTTGTTAACTGGGTATGGCATATTTCATGGAATTAAGAACTATTTGAGTACCGTTCACACCAATAATATCTGCGCCAATAGACTCCTGGCAGAGATTGCAACGGATAGCAGTGTAAGTGAAATTACTGACACGCTAATAGCTGAATTAAAAAACGAATTGTCAAATATCCATATTAAACCTGGGATTATGGATAAAATATGTAATATATTTTCCTGGGAAGGAAATAATTACGGCGTTAAACCGGCGGTTGAATATATTGAAGGTGTATCAAACGCAGAACTCTTTGTTTATAAATCAAATCAGGATCTTGATATGGTCGGCGCCAGAGGCATGACAGTCCAACCTGATTCGCCCCTCCTTTCCAGGGTTACGTTTAAAGGAGAAAAACTTCCGGCAAGATTTATCACCAGTTGTGATACAGAAGGTGTGATATTCAAGGCCAGTTGGTTAAAGGAACACCTTAAGTTGAAAGGAGACGCTTTTCCAAAGAACCTTGTAATACAACAAGGCCACTCCACTGGTGGAATTGAACAAAGATATCAGGAAGAAATACCCTTGCTGGGTGTTGTAGACGACTTACCCGATGGGGTATTTCTTATATCTCCCGGTTGCTGGCATAAGATACGTGACGGCAAATGGAGGCCTTATTATCGAAAGGCAAAGGTTTTGATTGCAGGCGGATTCGATTGGTCAAATAAAGAGAGTGTTGAAGAAAAAATCAATTCTGCCGTCAAACTATTTCATCAGGACTCTCAAGCTTCCTTTGAAGTGATAGAAAACGAAGGTACGTATCTTAACGTTGTTTGTGGTTATTCGACAGGCTGGAAAAAAAGTTATTGGCAAGACGTCATCTTTGACCAAAAGATAACCCCATTGTTAAAGGAAGGAGGGATTGAGGTCGCGGGAAAGCTCGAATTCTATGGGGAAAGTAGTGGTAACGCACCAGAAAGCCCACTAAATTACATAGCAGCAGTGGTATATATAACAGATATTAAGGCCATAGAAGAAGTGGTAAGTGCCATACACGCGAATAAGGCGGGCTTGGTTGTTAATACGTATGTTGTAAATTCCTATCGGATGATGAAGAAAATTATTTTGTTAATTGCATTAACACTGGGCTTTGTTGCCGTCTGTGCCTTTTCACTGAGCACGGTCAATATCTTCCTTATGTTTTATCAGAATGTACTCAGGAAGAGACATGAGATTGGCATTTTAAAGGCATTTGGTTGTTCCAGGTTGCGTATTGCAAAAATATTTTTTGTTGAGTCCCTCTATGTTTCAGTCATTGGTTGTGGTTTTGGTTTTCTTCTCGCATGGTACGTTGGAGATTGGGCAGGAAATTATCTGAGTGATATCTATGAATTAAAAGCGAAGGGAAGTGGTTTGTTTTATTTAGATTGGCGAATTGTTACCGGCATACTGCTTTTTATCGTTTGCCTGTGCGAAATAATTACCTTTGTAGCCACGTCCGCAACAGCGAAAAAGACGGCAAACGAATTATTGCGGCAAAAGGGATAGTTGGAACGGGGACACTGCCGTCCGCAGGGCATACGTGTTAGCAAGCATATATTCGCCCACACAAACGTCCGCAATACAAAAGCCGCATCAGGCATGATTTAACGTATTGGAAATTTGATGCCGTTGTAGGGGCGAAGCATTTGCCCCATTTGGTGTGATTGACACGGTATTTCACCCCTGCGGGATTTTACATTATCTTATGGCGCTTATCTCTAATCATGTTATTACTTTACCGCTTGATTTAGCACATTAAAGGTTGTGTTGTCGAGGCATTTAATTCAAACAAAGAGGGTTTACCATGTCAGGGAAAAAGATTCAGATATTACTCAACCTTAACGCCCCTGTAGAACTGGACGACGAGGAAAAGGAACGCGTTACCCGCCAGTTACGGGATGAACTGTTGGGATTGGACGTGAACAGCATCGACTTTGCAAAATCAGGCAAAGCGACTGCAAAAGCCAAGGCGGGCGACCCAGTTTCGTGGGGAACATTGCTCATAACGCTTGCGGCGTCAGGCGGTGTATTGACGACGGTCATAGGCGTAATACAATCCTGGCTTACCCGTCACAATCAGCGTAGTATGAGTTTAGAGATAAACGGAAACAAGCTTGAAATCAAGGGTATTTCATCTAAGGAACAAAAACAATTGATCAATACGTGGATTAACGCCGTTCTGGAAAATAAGCCCTAAAAGGGTGAAATATTATGACTGAAAGACGTTTTGCATTAATCATTGCCACCGACCAATATAAAGACGAGTATTGGTGCCAACTAATCTCGCCAGTCCATGACGCAGAGGCGCTCGCACTGACATTAAAAGATCCCGCCATCGGCAATTTCAACGTTCAGACGCTCATCAACATGCCTTCGTATGAAGTGCGAAAGGAAATCGAAAGTTTTTTTAACAATAAAGAACCTAACAACTTACTGCTTCTCTACTTTTCATGCCACGGATTTATGGGTAATGACGGACTGCTCTACTATGTGCACTCCGACACTACGCGTGAACTTCTTCGTTCTACGGCCATTGACGCCCAATTTGTAAACAATGTTATTCAGCACAGTCCTTCAAAAAAACGGGTCTTACTGCTGGACTGCTGTTATAGCGGGGCATTTGCGGGGGGATATTCAACAAAGTCGGGCAAGGAGAATGAGATCAAGGGCTATTTTGAAGGCAGGGGGTTCGCAGTGATCACCGCCTGTAATGCAATTCAGCAAGCCTACGAGGGCGACTCAGTTGAAGGGAAGGCCATGCCGTCGGTCTTTACCAGCAGTCTTGTCCATGGATTAAAGACCGGTGAGGCGGACACCGATGGAGACGGGTATATTTCCATCAACGATCTTTATGACTTTGTCTATTCTTTCATGAGAGATAAGAGGCCGGAGCAGCAACCGCAAATGTCGGGACTTCATATACAGGGGAAAATAATTATTGCCCGTAATCCAAACCTGGTGGTAAGGCCGGTAGCGTTACCACAAGACCTGATTGATGCCATGAACAACAGCACAAAATTTTTGGAGCGTGTCGGCTCAGTCCACTTACTTCGCAGCTTTTTACATGGTGAGGATAAAGGTCTGTCGCTTTCAGCGCATGACGCCTTGAAAAAAATGCAGAACGATGACAGTTCGCATGTAAGGGAAGTGGCTTCAAAAACCCTTGATGATTATGTGAAGACTCCACCTGAAAAGAAACCCGTACATCAGCCCCCAAATGTTAATCACCCCAAAACGAGTAGATTAATGTGGATATTAACGGCAACTACCGTTTTTTTTTGTATTGGCATGGCACTTATGACTATTTTTTATATAATTCCTCTGTTGAAAAATGAAAGAACCGTTGCAGCCCCACAGACTACACTAACTGAAGAATCTGGAATAGAAAATGGACAGCCTGTAGCACAAACGGAAGAACTCCAAATGTATGGCGGAGAATTTATTTTTGTCGTCTGTACGAGGGATGGGGCAGAACTGAGGGACAAGCCGGAACCCAATGCACATGTTATTAAAACAATACCCTGGATGACAAACTATGTCGTTACAAAAAGGACCACAGACGCACTGCAAAGGGAATGGATACGTGTCGGTGTTTTAAAGACATTTAAAGAGGCAATACCACAAGGGTGGATGCTGAAAGATGACCTCCTCATGCGCATGGAGGCATATAAAGAAGAGGGTGTCTACAAAAAGGCGATTGTCGTTACCCTTTACAACAAGGCCACAGAATCGTTTGGCGGCGCACCGGTGCGCCATGCGCCCCTAATGAGCGCCTCGCGAGTTGGACAGGAACTAACACCCTACCATATATTCTATGTATATGAAGAACACGAGGACATTCAGGGGGAAGAAATCTTTTACTTAATTGGTTTTCAGGCGATCAGTGATCCCACAAAACCAGAGAACTCCATTATTGGATGGGTGCCGGGTTCTAAATTGTTCCTGTGGAATACCAGGGAAGCAGCAGAGTACGATAAATCAACCCTGGAGAAAAGAAATCCCGTGCGGATTTACGAAAGGGAAGAAGATGTATCGGCTGTTATTAGAGGGGAAAAAACTCCAGAACAAGTGCATGTGCTTGCAATTGAGGCTGTGGCCGAAAAAGAAATGGTTCCAGAAGACTTCCGGTTTCCGATAATTGGTAAAGAATTCAATGTTGACGGGGTAAAGGTATGGAAAATCGGTTTTCCCGGTGGCAGAGCAAGCCCTGTTGCTATGTCAACAACTCCTTCGCCGGTATTGGATATCCTTTTCGTGTATGATGGAATGGGGAGTATGTACAAGCTTAAGGATGCATTAGTAAGTGTGGTACAAAACGTGCAAAGCAATGCCAAGGAGTATTGGCAAGCAAACTGGAAAGAGGAAAAACAACCGATCATTCGTATTTCAATGGCGATGTACAAAGATTATATAACGGGAGATGCTTACAAACGAGTGCCTTTGGATAATGACAACCAGAAAAGAATAATACAATTTATTAATAACAATGCCTTTACGGGCGGTGATGACCGGCCTCCCGTTTTTCATGGTTTGTCACAGGCGATAAAGGACGCGAAGGGTGAATTTGAGAAGGACTCTTTCAGGCTGGTATTTCTTATTGGTTGTATGGGGAATATGGGTGTATCTGATAAAGATCCGAAAGGTTATAAGGTTGATGATATGGTTATGTTGTTGAGGGAGAATAATTGCGATTTTTATGCCATACATGTGGCAGGGGATATAATACCGCCGACGGGAATAACATCCCGTCCATGGAAAAAATTTGAGGGTGAAACAAAGGCTATCATAAACCAATTGGCAGAAGGAACGGCGAAATATGTGTCGGTCGTGAGTGCGCAAGAGGTTAAGAATGAGATCAATAAGGTGATCATTGAACTACTCGACCAGCGTTTTAGGGTAATACAAAAAACGGTCGAGGTAAGCACAGCCGTAGCTTCTGTAAACGATATAGCCAAAAGCGGCACCTTGCTTGCCAAGCGAGTGCTTGACCAGTTGGAAGTGAACGGTATAGAAATAAACAAGATAATGAATGGAGAAAAAAAGCAAACGATGTCAGTCTTTGGGATAGGATATGTCGCTACTACAGAACCAGGAACGGCAATACGGGCTGTGAAGCCGGTTGTTTTAATGGATAGAAAAGAAATCGAGTCACTTCTTGCCCTTTTGGGACGGCTGAGCGAAGTTCGATATGAGAATGTTGAAAAAGGTTGGATTGCTACGCTTCAGGCAACAACAGGCGAACAGATTGACGACCATAAGATAATTCCTGCCGATATCATCAAGAAACATTATGGTCTTCCGGTGAAATCATCCATTTTAAACATGTCGTTTACAGATATTGGTAAACTTCAGCCTGCTCAAGTACAAGCTGCTTGCAAGGATTTTGAGAAAAAACTATTTCTACTCAGGGGCGTTGTGAATGAAAAGGAGGTGAGTGTAGAGGTGGACGACAAAGGTAATATTACTTCCAAGCCAATAGGAGATAAGAGATACTTTTTCGGTACCAGAAATAGCGAACGCGCATGGCTGGATATAGACGTTTATTTACCATAATGTTTTATGGTAGATAGTACACATTGGTAATATCTACTGTATAGGAGTTTCAAAACGACTATGTAGTGGTAACGAGTGCCTTGCCACCACGTTGTTAAAGTTGCTAAAAATACCTGATTTTATTGTGCAGGAATTCCAATTTCAGGGGGAACAGGGAAAAATCATTATTTGGTGGATACGCTTCACTTAATCCACCCTACATGCGTTGAACGTGCGTTCAAGATGTTGTTAACTTCAATCCGACGTTTTTAAAGGAGGCGCTTTTATGTATTCTGCAGAAATTAGCCGAAAAAATCCGACGTGCTTTATTATTTTAATTGACCAGTCAGGCTCAATGGGCGACCCGTGGGGCGGCGCGGCTTCCGGTATTTTGAAGGACGTGGGCGTTGCTGACGCCATTAACAGGCTTCTTTCAAATCTGATTATCAAGTGCAGCAAAGGCGAAGGTATGCGGGATTATTTTGAGATTGGGGTAATTGGTTACGGCGGCAACAGTGGCGTTATGCCGGCTTTTCAAGGGGGGTTTGCAGGACAGGAAGTTATCAAAATCTCCGACCTTGCTAAAAATCCCGTAAGGATTGAGGATCGGGTGCAAAAAGTACCCGACGGCGCTGGTGGGATTATTGAGCAAATGGTAAAGTTTCCGATATGGTTTGAACCTACCTCAGAAAACGGAACCCCCATGTGCGCGGGGATATCTTACGCAAAAAGGATTGTAGAAAAATGGGTGGCAGATCATATCGAGAGTTATCCACCGGTTGTTATTAACATTACGGATGGTGAGTCAACGGACGGGAATCCGCTTTCTATTGCAAAAGACGTCGCACAGTTAAAAACTAACGACGGAAACGTCCTTTTCCTGAATTGCCATATTTCATCAAACAAGGCCAATCCGATCATCTTTCCCGATTCTGCCGGGGAACTGCCAGACCAACATGCCAAGCTCTTGTTTGATATGTCAAGCACGCTACCGGAACCCATCGTAAAAATTGCGCAGAAGGAAGGGTATAACCTTTCAAACCAATCACGGGGCTTTGCTTTTAATACGGACCTGGTTGAACTGATCAGATTCCTTGACATCGGTACGAGGCGTGATAATTTAAGATAGTATGAATTTTTATTCTTATAAACGGCTTACATTGTTCTGCCCAGCCAAGTGGTTCAGAAAAAGAAAGAGAGAATCTGAAGAAATGTGTCTTCCCGATGTGTTTTGCACGCATACACAAAAAGACGGCATTGAGGCTGATGAGTATGAGGATAGTTCCAATGCCGATGTCAGTAACCTTCTTTTTTGCGTTGCCGACGGTGCTACGGAGTCCTCTTTTTCAAAGGAATGGGCGGACATGCTTACCGGGGAATTTGCTGACGTCTTGAATCATTCAAAGCCTGATTTAAAGATTGTTTTAAGCAGGGTAAGAGAGAGAGCTAAAAAACAATGGCGTAATTGGGTAAAAAACAAAACGATACCCTGGTATGCGGAAGAGAAGGTGAAGCACGGCGCGGACGCCGCTTTTATCGGTCTGAAAATATTGCCGGAAATGAAAGAGTGGAAGGCAATCAGCGTTGGAGATTGTTGCTTATTTATTGTCAAAGATAACAAGGTGGTTGAAAAATTTCCGATAGAGGACGCCTCCGGCTTTGACAGTACGCCATCTCTGATAGGCAGTGAGTTCTACCTTAAAAGAGGCGATATCAGAGAGAAAAGCGGTTGTCTGACCGGAGGAGAGGCCATTTACCTGTTTTCCGACGCAATAGCTCAGTGGTTTCTGAAGAATGAAAGTAGCCAACCCTGGGACACACTTTCCCGGCACATTGTGACGAAAGAAACGTTCCAAACGTTCGTTGACGACTTGAGAAAAAACAAGGAAATGCGGAATGATGACGTGACGGTCATGATTCTCACTATTCCGCGGGAGCAAAAGACGTGAAATATCCACTACCAGACGAATATCACCAGGCCGTTCAAAACCCGCAAACCTGCTTTTCCAACAGCGATCTGAAACACGGTAAGATAGATACCCACGCTAACGGGATGCCCACCGTTAGATCCGGCAATTTTGCGTCCGTTTACAAGGTGCAAAATGGGAACCGGGCGTTTGCGGTAAGGTGCTTTATCAGGCATTTTGCGGACGTCAAAGACCGCTATCAGACAATATCGGGTTATTTAAGCACGATTAGCAGCAAGTATTTTGTGGTGTTTCAGTACCTGGAAAATGAAATGAATGTCAGGAACAAGCTTTACCCTGTCCTTAAAATGGACTGGATAGAAGGAAAGTCTTTTGATTCATTTATTATGGAATGCATCAAACGCAATGATAGACAGGGTGTATCAAGCACGAGGCTCATGTTCGTCGATTTGGTGCGTGAGCTTCGCAAATACAAGGTATCACACTGCGACCTGCAACACGGAAATATCTTGATGACCGCACAGGGCTTGAAACTTGTGGATTACGACGGTATGTACGTCCCCAACCTTCAAATCCAACACAGCAACGAAACCGGCCACCCCAACTACCAGCATCCGGAACGAAAGGGTTACGATTTTAATCCATTTATCGACAACTTTTCCGCTATGGTCATATTCACCGCGCTATCGGTATTGCTTTATGATTTTACGTTTTGGACTCGATACGACAACGGAGACAATTTCCTTTTTACGGAAAAAGATTTTCGGAATTGTGATAATTCGCCATTATTTAAAGAACTGGACAGTCTCAGGGACGTTGAAATTAAAAAATTGGCTTCCGAACTGCGGGCGGCGTGCAAAAAACCGGTGGCGCAATGCCCGGACTTCTTTTCCCTGGTTGGAAGCGTTCTGCCGGTTTCTCCATCCGCAACGAACTCCACGTCGTGGATAAAAACCTGGGAGGCGGCAGATACCCAGCAAGGCAACCAGTTAGCGGTTCAAGCCCCCGCAATTGATTGGATACCATCATGGTTGCAAAAAGGCGCTGGTGTCCTCAGCCCATCGGTCATCGGAAAATTGTCTGAGCTTATTTGTTGCACAAACAGTTGCCGGAAATTCCGTAAGAAAACCCACAAGGCAGGCTCTGTTTATTGTGATACGTGCGGAGTCAGGCTTGTTAAAGACACGCCTGCTTCGCACCAACCCCACGGTTTTGGGCTAAAATGCTGCATGAAATGCAACGCTAAGATAAACCAGAGTTTTGTGTATTGTCCCAATTGCGGGGGGAAGGCGTGAATTGCAAATTCCGTTCTGGCTGTCTGTCTATGCCCCATAGGGGCGACTGCTAATAGGCAGGCAATTCATTGCCTGTTTCCAATGTGTCGAGCCATAAAGTCCCGTAGGGACGACTGAATGCAAGGTAAATACCATCAGAAAAAGTTGATTGTGGAGCGTGATCAATCGTCCCGATGGGACTAATCAAAGGTGCTATTGTCACACAGGCAATAACATTGTTTGCCTGTTACCAAATGTTCCTACGGAACAAGCAGGGAATCCCGTTAACGATATAAACATTTTTGATAAGAGAGTATCAAGGAATCCAAAATGAAATATTGCTCAAATGGACATTCGAACTCAGAAGACGCGCTATTTTGCACAATGTGCAGCGAATTCTTTTTTAAAAGAAGGCGTGTTTGGCTTTTATCGCTTCTGACCATTATAACCCATGGAATATTTGTGCCTGTATGGTTTCTCCGCATACGAAAATTAATCAACGGTTTACCGTCAACTGAAAAACTGGGAAGGAGCGCCTTTGTATTTCTCATTCTCGTTTTCATCGCCAGCCTTGCCTCCAATATTCTTGCGGTTTTGCTGAATATTTCAGCCTCTATTGATATAAATATAAAACTGTTGATAACAGAACGAACGTCACCTTATCCGTACAATCAGATGATGAGATTTCCCTGTCGTGAAATAATTGGCAGCGTACCCATGGTATTTGTCTTTATTACGCTGTTATCAGGGTACATCATTGCTCTGGTTCAATCATTTAAGGTCAAGCGTATATTGGCTCACCATTTCAATCACGTGTTAAACAAAAACATCACATTTTCCGGGATAATGATATTCTTTTTCAACATCATGTACCTTCAGTATAAGATTAACAAGTTAAAATAAGGAGGGTTTGCTATGCCAGGGAAAAAGACTCAGATACTACTCAACCTCAACGCCTCTGTAGAACCGGACGACGAGGAAAAGGAACGCGTTATCCGCCAATTACGGGATGAACTGTTGGGGCTGGACGTGGACAGCATTGATTTTGTCAAATCAGGCAAAGCGCTCGCAAAATCCAAGTCTGACGGTTGGGTTTCTCTTCACCCAACCTATCCGGCTTGTTAGGTACCGCGCGGCCCGAACATGATGATAGCCATGCCAAGCAGGCATACACCGACGCCAACCCAATCCGTAAGAGTGGGTCGGACGGAATCTACAACCCATAGCCAGATGACGGCAACGCTGATATAGACTCCGCCATAAGCGGCATAGACACGGCCTGCCGCCGTGGGATGGAGAGACAAAAGCCAGGCGAAAGTTGCAAGGCTGGCGGTTGCCGGTAAAAGTAGCCAAATGGAGCGTCCCTGCTTAAGCCAGAGATAAGGCAGATAGCAGCCAACGATCTCTGCAATAGCGGTAAGAACAAACAGGCCAAGCGTTTTTATTATTTCCATGATTCATGAGGATACCAAAGACGCCACACTTAATTACTGACTCCGTGGTTGAAAAATGGCTAACGGATAAAACGAACGACAAAACTTCATAATTTCCTATTTCCTACCCGAACACCTTCCAAAGAAAGAAGGCTATCATGGTCAGGCCGATGATGATTTTTAACAGCGAACCACCAAGAAAACCTATAAAATTCCCTAACCCGGACTTTAATGCGCCCTTGTAGCTTTGGCCTCCGACAACTTCAAAGACGATGGTACCGATGGCGGGTCCGAATATCAAACCAACGGGACCTCCCAGATACAGCCCAACGCCCGTACCTATGATTGAACCGAAGATACCCCACCGTGTGGCGCCGAACTTTTTTGCGCCATAGATGTTTGCCAGATTTTCCAGGACGATCGAGGCTATGGTTACTACGGCCAGGATTGCAAGTGTTAACCAGGTAATCTTCTCAAAGCGGGTAAAGAGACCATAGAAAAACGTTCCCAGCCAGATGAGTGGAATGCTCGGTATGATGGGGACAATGATACCGGCAAGGCCTGTCATCATTATGATGAGTGAAATAGTAAATACCATAATTTCCCCAATTCCCATAGTATGCGTCTCCTTCGCCACCACGTCCCGTTAACAGCGCCGCCGCCCGGTTTGAGATGATTGTGTATGAATTAAAATGGATTATTTGTTGTAATATGGTAGTATAGATATAGCAGTTCACGTGGTGCTTCTAAAAACGAAAGATAACCCGCGGTTTTCCCCTTTTCTAAGGGGGGCGAGTGGGTTATCCCCCTGATTTCCAAGCGCCTTCTGAACGGTTACGTAAAGTCAACACCAACAAATTACCCGGTAATGAGGAAATGAGCATGATGTGGTCTATTTTGGGAATCTTTGCTGCAATCTGTACAACGGTGGGTTTTTTACCTCAGCTTATTCGAGGCATAAAAACAAAGGAATTAAATGACGTTTCTCCGGTAATGCTTACCCTTATGTTAGCAGGCGGCAGTTTGTGGCTGGCTTACGGAATTCATTTGAAAAACCTTATCATTGCCCTGGCAAACGGCGTCACCCTTATATTAGTTATCGCTATTTTTACCTTACGGTTTTTATATAAAGCAACAAATGCAAAGGTTGTGACGAGGGATTAAGGAGGACGTCTGGTGGAGTTTAGTGATCGCTTGGCGCGATCACCACTGGCACCTTTCCATCCCGCATACGGGCATAAATAACATCTTCTATCCGGTTAAGGTAAAGACGGAAATTTCAGGACGCGCCAAAAATCGCACGGGGTAGGTGGAGGTTCCTATGCCTTTGTTTACATACAACGTCGTCTTCCCCACACGAAACAACCCTGCTATATAAGGGGTATCAAATTGTGGAAACATAACGTTCGGTTTAACAAACGGAATGTGTATCTGCCCACCGTGTGTGTGGCCCGCCATGACGAAATCAACATTTCCGTGCTTAATGCTGGTAACGATATCTGGATTATGGGACAGCATGATTGTCGGTTCGCCGTTAACGTCGCGAAGGGTTTTATCAACGTCTGTCGTTCCCACCCATAAATCATCAACCCCTGCAATGAGGATATAATCATTTTTCCGATAAAGAGGGACCAGTTCATTGATTAATAGCCGAATGCCTTTTTTAGAGAAGGCATAAAGGGTTAGCTCCTTGTTGTCGTGATTTCCCGGTACGGCAAAGACGCCTTCTTTTGCTTTTAGGTGTGATAGTTCTTCCACAACGGATGGAAGATACGCATCGGATTCTTGAACAAAATCTCCCGTTAACGCAATGATATCGGGCGAGAGGGCATTTACCTGGCGTACACACTTCCTGATAAATTCGGCGGGGACGTATTTGCAGTGGTGGATGTCGGATAATTGGACAATGGTAAGCCTTTCAAATTGCTTTGGCAGGGTGTTTATTTTTATATGGATATGTTTTACATCAACCCACCGCGGCTCAATTAACCGGCTATAGCCGCCAATCGCTGTCGGTCCGACTCCGCAACCAAGTGCGCCAAGGAGAAACGTACGCCTGGAAATCATACTCTTGTTTTACCTCTACACGGATTTATCCGTGCCAGCCTAAAAACCGCTTAAATAAAAGAAATTTAATATCGAATATCGAACAAACAAGGAATAACGAATGTTGAAGGAGAAGAGAACCTTTGGCCGAGAAATCCCCAATAACCACTCATAATTCGAAATGCCTGGTTCGACATTCGTTGTTCAATACACCGTTACAGAGACATGATATGCCGGAGATTTTCTTGTGTTACCCTTCCGACTCGTTCAGGTTATGCATTACCGCTTCAAACCGCAGGGCGTCGTGCAATCGACGCAGATACCCTCTTCCCACTCATCATGCACAAATGGCAGCCAATCATCTGGAGAATTGCGGCAGGAGCGGCATATCCCCAGGTCGCAAAGTCCATAAACGATATCGTTCGAGTCCTTTATTGCAGTGCCACAACAGGCGCACTGCCACGTAATCATATCGCTGCTTATATGGCCGCCCACATCACACATCACCCAGCTCCTTTTTCTTTAACATTGTCTTTTGTCTCAATTTAGTGTTTCGGAAAATTAAGCCATTGACCTCTGATGTCAATGGCTTGTAGCAATCAATCGTTAAAAGACGATTTATGATTAGCACCGTGAGTAGCGGTATGTTAATAGAACGAACATCTCCACCAGGGTTTAGCTCCAGAGGAGTAGCATATAAGGCGCCTAAACAATATATCGCTCCTCTGGAGCTTTATCGTAATAGGCGTTTTGGCTATTAATGTTTCACCCCTCCGGGGTTGCTTTTCACAAAGACTAAAATATTACAATCTTTTTTTTCTGCTTTCATTCACAAAATATTGCAACACGTCCGTCTCGGTGATCAGTCCGATCAACTTGGTTTTTTCTTGTACAACCGGCAGTCCGCCAACCTTTTTGTCGATCATAATCTGGGCGGCGTCTTCCATGGTCGCATCCGGTGAGACGGTGATTACATCTTTCGTCATTACCTCGGAAACACGAATGGAATCGAGAAACTCTTTGTTTTCTTTCCAATTTGTTAGGATGGACGTTAGCGAGGCGCGATAGAGGTCTCTTTGTGTCAAAATGCCCACAAGGGCGTCCCCCTTAACAACCGGCAGGTGTCTGATCCTTCCCAAATACATGATATCATTGGCAAAACCGAGTTTTACGTCAGCATTCAGTGTTACGAGCTGTGTCTTCATCACTTCCTTTACTAGCATCGCTCTCCTCCATTTTTATAGCATTTTCCAACTGCGTTTCCCATTCTTCACCGTAGTGGTTCTGAAGGTTTTTTTGTATCTTTTCTTCCCAACAACAGTACGCCTGCCGTATGGTTGTAATTGGTTCATGATCTTCTGACAGATACAAGACGTTTTTTGTCTTTTTAGGGATGGGAATCAGGATATAGTCCATTTCCTTTTTACCAACGGCTATTGTGGCTTTACGAATGCTTGGTATCCTCAGTAACGTTTCACGGGCGGACTGAGCAGTTTCAACCGGGAAAACGCTCAGAAACGCTTTTGTCTGGTCTTGAATCGCATAAAAGGCCTGCCACTCCCTTTTATATACCAGCTTCTGGTAACTGCTACCAGCGGTATATTCATTGAATAAACACGGCCCGCTAATCTTATAGTCCGGCGATTCTCCCGCAATGTCCGGGTACCCCATGCATTGGTAAGGACGCCTCTTGTAAATACCGCAACGCAGATCCATGGTCAGGCTTGTAGTTGCGGCGTTTATAGAGCCGATAAAATTTAAGAATTTACACGAATGATATACCTCGTCTTTACGCCCTTTGCTGGTTACCAGCAATTTGACGTATGGCGAACCCGTTCCCCTTTTCAAAAAATACCGGAGAAAGCCGACGTGGCCGTTATCTGCCGGTACTACACAGGTAAAGCAACACATGCCGTCAGAACACATACCTTCGGCAAAGGCAATAGCGCCGTCATCTTTATTTATGCTGCAATCAATAGCCATTATGCACGATGCATGGTATTACGATACTTACGATGCGTCCAGCCTCCTGTATCGTGTATCATGTCTCAAATCCGGATAACCTTCTCTTCTATCAATCGGGACATAAGCTTATATCCATCACTCGATTCATCAGTATTGGGGATTCGTTTAATAAGGGCCCTTGCGTTTTCCTGGAGATGATCCGTGTCGGTGACGCCGTTGATATTGGTAATCAATATCCTGCCCAGCTCCTTGGAATAAGCGCCTACAAAATCATAAACACCGCCGATAATCGTCAATTTACCCTCCTTTACCCTGCTGCCGTAATATTTCAACGCCTTTTCAATTTGATAATCCACGTTGATCTGTCCAAGATAGGCAAGTTCTCTTGATTCATCTTTCAGTGTACTCAAGTACGGTATCCCTCTTTCGATGGGGATGATGAGCGGAAGCATCTCAGACTTTACCGCGGAGGTAATTACTGAATAGTCCGATCGCAAAAGGTCGCTGTAAAATGATTTGGTCATGGCAGTGATCTCTTTTGACCGCGTAACACAGGCATGGGTGGCAAACTTCACTGCGCCGCAGTTGGTGTGTCCCAGGATGAGCAGCACTGGGGTGCCGAGAACGAGGACCGAGTATTCGATAGACCCCCTGTTAACAGACACCTGATTGCCTGCATTTCTGATAATAAACACCTTATTAAAAATATCCATTCCCAGTATTTCCCCTTGCACGCGGGAGTCGGAGCAGGTCACCAAGGTAATGTAGGGGTTTTGGCGCGTGGCATAAGCGAAAAACTTCGTGGCGTCCCTGCTTTTCACAAAGGCCTCATTATGGACTAACAGGTGTCGGAAAATGTTTCCAAGCTCCATACTTCCTCGTTCCATACTTCCTCGTTCCATACCTCCTCCTATTCATTGATTAAACCAGATTAAATCCATTGATAAAACGACAATCTTTCGTGCCTGATTTGTGAGCGATGAAGCTTATTTACAAAAACAAACACACCAATCGTCCTTATTTACAAGCGTTTTGCCGTCATTCTGTGATACGGGCTTCAATGGTTACCACACTTCTTCCCGTTACGTTGTTTCAAAATACTTTTTGTGTTCCCAATCTGTCACCTGTATCCTGTATTCATCCCACTCCGCTATTTTGGAGTGGAGGTAAAGCTGGTAGGTGTGGGAACCTAAAGTACGTTCCACCAGCTTGCTCTTTTCCATCTCACCGATTGCCTCCCCTAAAGAACCGGGAAGTGTGGCGATGTTGCGGTATGCCAATTCGTCTTTATTAAACTCATACACGTTTTCTTCAACGGGACTTGGGGTTGCCATGTTATTTTTAATGCCATCAAGCCCCGCCTCCAGCATAACGGCTAGCGCTAGGTATGGGTTGTTGCTTGGGTCAGGGCATCGCAATTCAGCGCGCGTCCCTTGCTCCCTGCCGGGAGAAAACCGGGGGATACGGATAAGGGCTGACCGGTTCTTTTGTCCCCAGCAGATGTACACAGGCGCCTCATAACCAGGCACCAGTCTTTTGTAGGAATTAACCGTGGGAGATAATACGGCACTCAGGGCGCGGACATGATGCAGTTGCCCTGCAATAAACTGCCTTGCTACCTTACTCAGCTTATACTCATCACTTGGGTCGAAGAAGACATTTTTCCGTGTGTTGACATCAAAGAAGCTCTGATGGCAGTGCATGCCGCTTCCGCATATCCCAAAGATCGGCTTTGGCATAAAGGTGGCGTATAAATCGTGTTTATGCGCAATAGATTTTACCACCTGCTTAAACGTCAGGGCATTTTCGGCTGTTCTTAACGCCTCGGCGTATTTGAAGTCTATCTCGTGCTGGCCGGGAGCCACCTCGTGGTGGCTCATTTCAACGCTCAGCCCCATCTTTTCCAGGGTAAAAATAATGTCTCTTCTGACGTTTCCCGCCAGGTCTCTTGGTGAAAAGTCGAAATAACTTCCCACGTCGTGCGGCGTAGGCACTATCTGCCCGTCACTCTTAGGTTTGAACAGAAAGAATTCCAATTCCGGTCCCACGTTGTACTCGTAATTCAATGCCAACGCGTTTTTAAGCGCCCGTTTCAAGATGTAGCGTGGGTCGCCCTCAAAGGGAGACCCGTCAGGCATGTGGACGTCACAAAAAAGCCTGGCCGTATGCGCTTCAGTTTCCCAGGGAAGCAAGGCATAGGTACTTATGTCGGGCTTTAGATACATGTCGCTTTCGCAAATCCTTGTAAACCCATCAATCGAAGAGCCGTCAAACCAAATCCCCTTTTCGATAGACTCCGGGAACCTCTCCGCCGGTATGGTAACGGCCTTAATATTTCCGTTAATATCGGTAAATTGCAATTGGACAAACTGTACGTCATCTTCCTTTGCCCGATTGATAATTGACAAGTCTGTGTGCTCTGCGCTCATGTATTCGCCTTTCTTTAAGCTGTCCTTAAACCGCAACAAATGCTGTTCTTAAATGATACTATCCTGAATAGTATGCCCTCTAAAAAGAGTATCGATTTTAATCGTAACCGTGTAGAAATACAAGCAATTTATACTAACTTCTTCTAAGTTTTGCGTGGGTAAACGATTAGTAGCGTATAAAAAGGGAGCTGCTGGGAGTAGCGCCGATGAAGCGAATACCGTCCGGGACACATCGCAAACTTGGATTGACAGGAGCGTTAACGGGTGCAGTCCCAATTTTTTGTAAAATGTTGTTTTGTAGCTCAAACCTTCAGGTTTGATGGTTGTTGCGACAAACACTGTCGCAGGCATTCCGTGTGTGGTTTCCTGCCGCTCAGTACAATACTGGAGTCCATTACGGGATGTATCGTGTTTACAAAAAACGGGGAATGCATCTATAAATTTGTAGGGATTTGTCAGGTATCCGCTTGAAAACGCTACCAATTATTTCCCCAAAATACCCGATAACCAAGGCGATTACGAGGGCGTATAACCGTCGGTTATACACATCAATGATAAATATCGCCCATAGTATTTGACCTGTTTATAACTATGCGTTAGATTAGCGCTATGGCGAAAAACATCGTGGGAAGCAATCTAAAGAAAATAAGGCAGCATCTGGGAATTACGCAGGAAGAATTGGCCTTAAGATGTGGGCTAACCCAGGGTTATATTAATTTTCTGGAAAACGGGAAACGGGGATATACGGAAAGGTCTTTAGAAAAGATCGCAATTGCCCTCGGTATCCAGATTCAGAAATTGTTTGAAGAACCACCTCCATCCGATGTTACCGTTATAGCGGAAACACCTCAACCCTACGGCAAGAGAAGGCGTGTATACGACGATATACGCCTCCTGCTGGATAAACTTCCCGCAACGACAATTGAACACTACCGGCTACTCCTTAAGGCGGAAATAGGCCTGAGAAGCAAGGAATAATAGGGATAGCACCTTCAGCCTTTTCGCCATGAATGACTCTGTAGAAAAACCCTTAAAATTGAAAACAGGCAGACACCGTCGTTTTGGTTTGTAAAAAGCTGGTTGAATTATGGGGCGGCTCTTTCAATTGAACATGCACCATTGGAGAAACATTTAGCGATACGTAATAAAATAAAATGGTACTGTAAAAGAGGGGTATTGTGGGTATGATTAGTATATTTAGAATATGGTGAACTTGGCACTCTCAAGTTTTCTATGTAAAGCAACAATCGCCCTTTGCTACAGGTGTATGCCAATATGATAGAAACGTTCATTGTTCTGGATTTTGAAACAACTGGCCTTCAACCAAGTTGTGGCGCACGAGCGACAGAAGTCGCTGCCGTGCTGGTGAAAAATGGACAGATAGTAGACAAATTTCAGAGCCTGATGAATGCGGGGGTGTGTGTGCCATCCTTCATTCAGGAACTGACAGGTATTACCAATACCATGATTTCCAAAGCTCCGCCCATTTCAGAAGTGATGAGCCACTTTTCCGACTTCATCGGAAATACACCACTGGTTGCGCACAATGCTTCTTTTGACAAAAAATTCCTTGACGCGGAACTGTATCGCATAGGGCGTCAGGCTATGCAGCCGGTTATTTGTTCAATGAGGATAGCGCGCCGCGTTTACCAGAAGGCTCCCAATCATAAACTGGAGACGTTGGTAAGGTATGCTGGCATTGAAACCTCTGCGAAATATCACCGCGCTCTGGCCGACGCAGAAATGACTGCACGGCTGATGTTAAAGATGGCAAGCGATCTTCGGCGGAATTATGGCTTGGATGAGATACCCTTTGACTTGATGCAAAAATTGCAAGCCATGCCAAAACATAAGGTAAGCGATAGGCTAAAGCACTCGAAAGTCGTTTTCAG
>CAYHFB010000006.1:0-27065 GCA_964355695.1 uncultured candidatus Brocadiaceae bacterium | reverse complement strand
ATAACGTAAAAGTGGATGTGGAGTTGTTGACGCCGATAGCTATGGACGAAGGTCTGCGGTTTGCTATACGTGAAGGTGGCAAGACGGTGGGTGCTGGCGTCGTTACTAAAATTATTCAATAAACGAATTGCTTGAGAGCGGGTTATGCGGGAATATTTAACATTAGTTTGTAAAGAGTGTTCCAATAGGAACTACAGGACTCCAAAGAGGTCTCAGGAAACTGAAAAGCTGACTTTGAAAAAATTCTGCAAGTTCTGTCGGAAACACACAGATCACAAGGAACACAAGAAGTAGGTTTAGGTGTTCGATTTAGTACGTTTTTCCATTGGATTAATTTAAAAATACAGGTCTGTAGCTCTAATTGGTAGAGCACCGGACTCCAAATCCGGCTGTTGTGGGTTCGAGTCCCCCCAGACCTGCCATAATTTGAGTGAGAAGAGATTTCAGGGATGGCTGCTTGGGGAGTTTATAAAAAAGGGCAAGGGATATATAGCAGGGTCGTTGTCGGTATTGCGCTAGGTGTGTTAGGGTTGTACGCGGCTATTTCTTTGCATAACGTGCTGTTGGATCTGCCGAATGTAGCGCGGAATACAACGATACCGCTTGTTGGCGTTGGCATGACGTGGGGGTTGATTTGCTCGTTTGCGCTTTTTGCAATACTGGGTTTTTTGATCTATATATTCGTCGCCGGAATGGAGACGGGGGTTAGACCGCTGGATAACAGCGGGAAGAAGGTCGTGGAGTTTTTGATTGAAACGCAGGGGGAACTTCAGAAGGTTTCTTGGCCCACAAAGTATGAGTTGGTTGGCTCCACGGCGGTTGTGATTATATCGGTTGTGGTAATAGGAATATTTGTATTAGGGGTGGACTGGTTTGTATCGCTGATAATGGGATATATTGGGGTGTTATAACGGGCTAATAATTTCTAAGTTATGAGCAGTGTAATGCTAAAGGCGATAGTAAAATGAAGAGACTCCTCATAAATTCAATCCATAGTTACTCCGGGTAATAAAATCAATTGGTTTGTGATAGGTTGTTTTTGAGGGAATTTTTCGTCTTTTGTGGGTTTACCTAGATGCCACGGGAATGGTTTGTAATACGTGTTCAGAGTAACAGAGAAGATAAAGTTAAAAAAGGCTTGATAGAACTCATTAAAATCAGGGGACTTGAAAATCTGTTCCCTAATGTTTTAGTGCCCACGGAGAAGGTTTCTGAAATAAAGGGTGGTAAAAAGAGGGTAATCGAGAGGAAGGTTTATCCTGGTTACATAATGGCTGAGATTGAGGTTGATGAGCAAGGCCAGATACCGAAAGATGTTTGGTTTTTGATTCGTGAAACTCCTGGGGCTGGTGATTTTATCGGTGGAAGGAATAAGCCAGTGCCTATGGCCAAAAACGAAGTAGAAAAACTATTGTCAGAGGTAGAGCATAAAGAAGAAAAGCCACGTGCCAAGATTGAGTTTCACGAGGGCGAGAAGGTGCGAGTTAAAGAGGGTCCCTTTGAAAACTATGATGGGATCATTGAGGAAGTGTTGCCAGCCAGCGGTCGTATTAAGGTGATGCTGACGGTTTTTGGCAGGGCGACGCCTGTTGAGCTGGAATATTGGCAGGTTGAGACGGTTTGATTATGAGGAGTATGTAATGGCAAAAGAGATTTTGAAGAAAATTAAATTGCAGTGTCTTGGAGGGCAGGCAACGCCTGCACCACCGGTTGGGCCAGCTCTTGGTCAACACGGAGTGAATATAGGCCAGTTTGTCAAGCAGTTTAATGATAGAACTAAGGAAATGCTAGGCATTTTGACGCCGGTAGAGATAACCGTATTTAAGGACAAGACATTCACATTTATACTGAAGTCTCCCCCCGCTTCAATTTTGTTGAAACAGTTGGCAGGGATAACGAAGGGTTCGCCTGATCCGAGCAAGCAGAAGGTTGGTCAGGTAACCCGGCAGCAATTGAGGGAGATTGCTACTAAGAAGTTGGCAGATTTAAATGTAGATAATTTGGATACTGCTGTCAAAATTATAGAGGGGACAGCCCGCAATATGGGGGTTAAGGTAGTTGATTAGCAATAACCAGATATGTGTGCTGGTTGTCTGAAAGGAAAATGATTGAATGACAAAGAATAGTAAAAGGTATTTAGAGTCCGCAAAGCTTGTTGATCCCAAAAAAAAATACGAACTGAAGGATGCTGTTACAATAATCAAAACGTTTAAACCGGCAAAGTTTGATGAAAGCGTGGAGGTTGCGATGAAGTTGGGTATAGACCCAAAGCAATCTGACCAGCTAATTAGGGGGTCGATATCTTTGCCAAAGGGTATCGGTAGAAGCCTTAAGGTAATTGCCTTTGCGAGTGGCGATAAGGCGGATATTGCAAAAAAAGCTGGTGCTGATGAGGTTGGAGCGGAAGACTTGGTGAAGAAGGTTGAGGGTGGCTGGACTGATTTTGACGTGGCGATAGCAACGTCTGATATGATGCGTTTGGTTGGTCGATTGGGTAGGGTTCTTGGTCCTCAAGGTAAGATGCCTTCTCCAAAGTCAGGCACGGTGACCGATGATATTGAAAAGGCGGTTAAAGAATTTAAGGCGGGAAAGATAGAGTATAGAACTGATGCAGGCGGAAATGTTCACGCCATTGTGGGGAAGGTTTCATTTTCGCATAAGGATTTAGAGGATAATATTAATACTTTTGTGAAGCAGATTATCAGTTCGCGTCCCGCATCGGCGAAGGGGATTTTTGTGGAAAACGTCTCGTTGTCTTCAACTATGGGTCCGGGGATAATGTTACTGGTTTAAATTTATAAATCACTGCGAAGGGATGTAGGTAAAGCGATGGCGAATGAATTGAAAGAGCTTGTCATAAAAGAAATGGTTTCCAGATACAATAAAAGCGATAACTATCTGGTTGTTGGTTACCAGGGTTTAAAGGCACTGGAGTTTGACCAATTGAGGAAGGATTTAAGTAGGAAGAGGATTTCTCTTGAGATAGTTAAAAATTCACTTGCTGCGATTGCGTTTAAAGAAATAGGAATTACAGGGATTGTAAAAGCGCTGTCTGGCCCTTCTGCGATTATTTCGGCTGAAGGAGACCCGGTGGTAATGGCAAAAGAGACGCTGGAGTGGTCAAAGAAGATGCCCGCTTTATCGTTACGTAGTGGTATTGTTGATGGGGCGTTGCTTTCTTTTGAGGATATAAGTAGTTTAGCGAAACTTCCGTCAATGCTGGTGTTACGTACTCAGATTGTTAGTGGTATGAATGCGCCGATTGTCGGGGTTGCGAGTGCTTTTAATAGTGTTTTGCGTTGCTTGGCGACTGTGTTTCAGGCAGTTAAAGAGCAGAAAGAGAAAAGTGGCGTATAGTTTTTGTGTGATTCCTGAAAGGGTAGGAGGATTAAAATGACGCAGGTAGTAGAAGGAACGACTGTTGCAACTTCTGGCAAGATAGAACAGGTGCTTGAATTGGTGGCGGGGCTAACGATGTTGGAAGCTTCGCAACTAGTTAAGGCTTTTGAGCAAAAATTTGGTGTTTCTGCGGCTACGGTTGCGGCGGCACCGATTGGTGTGGCGTCCGCAGTAGCTGCGGTTGTGGAGGAAAAGACGGCTTTTGACGTAGTGTTGAAAGAAGCAGGAGCTAATAAGATTCAGGTAATTAAGGCGGTACGTGCTGAAACAAACTTGGGTTTGAAAGAGGCAAAGGATCTTGTTGAGGCTGCCCCAAAGACGGTTAAAGAAGGTGTCACGAAGGAAGATGCTGCAAAGATTAAAAAATCTCTTGAAGATGCTGGCGCTACGGTAGAAGTTAAGTAAAAAGGCGTTATAACGGAGGGTGTTTTTTAGAAAGCTTAAAGCAAAAGAAAACTATGGAAATTTGTAATTACGGCAGAGTTGATGAAATTTTAGACATTCAAAATCTCGTTCAAATCCAGACGAAGGCGTATAGGGAATTTTTACAAGCAGAGGTTCCCGCGTCAAAAAGGAAATGTCATGGAATTGAGGCAATTTTGAGGGAGATATTTCCTATAAGTAATTACGATGGGACGATGTCGCTTGATTATATAAAGTATGAGCTTGGCAAGTCGCGATATACTCAGGATGAATGTAGACAACTTCGTTTGACCTACGGACGTCCTTTCCGCATTTGGTTGCGCCTGAATAAGGCCGAGCCGATTGAAGAAGAGGTATACCTTGGTGAGGTGCCGGTGATGATAGGTGGTGGTGAGTTTATTATCAACGGCACTGAAAGGGTTATTGTTACCCAGTTGCATCGGTCACCGGGCATCGATTTCGTCGAAGAGTTCCATGCTGAAAAAAAATTGCAGTCATGCAGGATAATTCCAGAGCGTGGCAGTTGGATAGAGCTTGAAGTTGGTAAAAAGGATATCCTTACGGTTAGAATTGATCAAAGCGGTAAACTCCCTGCCACCTGTTTTCTCAGGGCTTTGTCGAGCGAATATTCAAATGATGAAGATATCATCCGGTTGTTTTATGAGACTGAATTTGTAAAAATATCAGACTATGTTTCGGCTACTAAACTGCGGGGGAGATATTCAGTCGATAAGCTGATTAACCCACAAACGGGGGAAATCATTCTTGAGGCGGGACGGCAAATATCAGACACTACGATAAAAGCCATATCCGATCTGGAAATTAATACAGTTGAGGTAATTAAAAAAGTTGACGATATGCTGGTGTTGAATTCATTAGAGTCTGATTTTACAAAATCACATGAAGACGCGTTGCTAAGGATATATGCGCGTTTTCGTCCGGGAAATCCTCAGCAGGTTGAAAAGGCCAAGCAGTTGTTTTACGATAAGTTTTTCGATTCGAAAAGATATAGACTGGGTGCGGTGGGAAGGTTCAGATTAAATAGAAAACTCGGTCACAAAATAGATGAATCAGAGATGACCTTGCGGAAAGAGGATTATGTTGAGGCAATTAGATATATAATCAGGTTGCGCAGGGGCGATGTGGGCGTTTCTATCGACGACATTGATAATTTAGGGAATAGAAGGCTTCGGACGATCGACGAGCTGGCCGGTGAAGAATTGCGCAAGGGTTTTCTTAAACTAAGAAGAACGGTACAGGAACGGTTGAGTGTGAAAGACACTGAGCAATTGACACCACGCTCACTGGTGAATTCTAAAACTATTTTTTCGGCTATTGATTATTTCTTTAGCAGGAGTGAGTTATCACAGGTATTGGATCAAACAAATCCCTTAGCGCAGTTAACACATGAAAGACGTTTAAGTGCATTGGGCCCTGGCGGTTTGAATAGAAAGAGGGCAGGTTTTGAGGTTCGGGATGTTCACGTATCTCATTATGGCAGAGTTTGTCCTATCGAAACACCTGAAGGTACCAATATCGGTTTGATAGCATCTTTGAGTATTTATGCAACGACCGATGAGTACGGTTTTTTAGTAACACCGTATCGTGTTATAGAGAAGGGCAAAATTACCGACACTATAGTTTATCTTCGTGCGGATGAAGAGGAAAATAAAATAATAGCTCCTGCTGACGTATTGGTTAATGGCAGAGATAAAGTAGAAAAAGAAATTGTTCTTTGCCGGTATAATGGTGACTTCAACCTTGAGAGTTTCAAAGACGTAAACTATATGGACGTTTCTCCGAAACAGTTGGTCGGAGTCTCTGCTAGTTTGATACCTTTTTTGGAACACAGCGATGCGAATAGAGCGTTGATGGGATCGAACATGCAAAGACAAGCTGTTCCTTTGCTGAAAACGGAGCCACCCATCGTGGCTACTGGAATGGAGCGAGTTGTTGCGCGAAACTCCAGTATGACGGTGAAGGCCGATAATGCCGGTGTGATATCAAGGGTAACGGCTACTGAGATTATTGTTAATGATATGGATGTCTATAAGCTGAGGAAGTTTGTTGGGCTTAATGAGGGTACCTGTTTAAACCAGAGGCCAATTGTTTCTGAAGGCCAAAAGGTTGAAAAAGGCGAGGTTATCGCAGATGGTGCGGCGACCTGTAACGGCGAGTTGAGCTTGGGTAAGAATGTGCTGGTAGCCTTTATGACGTGGGATGGGTACAACTTTGAAGATGCTATAGTCATAAGCGAGGAGCTGCTCAAGGACGATAGGTTCACATCTATACACAGAGAAGAGTTTGAGGTCGAGATACGGGAAACAAAGCTCGGACGGGAAGAGTTTACTCGTGATATTCCGAATGTTTCTGAGAAAGCGTTAAGGAATCTTGATGGAAATGGTGTAATTCGAGTAGGAACGAAGGTTAAGGCGGGCGATATTCTTGTGGGTAAGATTGCTCCCAAAAGTAGGAGTGAGTTGTCTCCTGAAGAAAAGTTGTTGCACGCAATCTTTGGACGCGCCGGTGAAGACGTGAAGAACGAATCGTTGGAAGTCCCTTCTGGAATGGAAGGTATTGTTATTAACACACAGGTGTTTTCAAGGAAATCCTACCTATCAGAGGATAAGAGACAAAAAATATTACAGGAAATTAGTGAGATAGAACTCAAGTTCGACGAAGACATCGCAAAAGAATTTACCAAGATGTTGAAGACAATTGCCGAGGAATGTGAAGATGCCATGGTAGATGTTCAAACCGGTCAGGTGTACCAGATTGAGCGGGGAATGTCTGCAAAGGCTATTCTTGCATTGGAAGAGTGCTTTGACATTGAAAATATAAAGTTTGCTAACAAGAAGAAAAAAGAAAAGACGATGGAAGTAAGCAGGGGTCATAGTGACAGAATTGAGTCGTTGAAGGATGAAAGAGATAGGAAGATTAATCATCTGAAACGAGGAGACGAATTGCCAACGGGGGTATTGGAGTTGGCGAAAATTTCTATTGCAACGAAACGTAAGCTGTCCGTCGGCGATAAAATGGCAGGACGGCATGGCAATAAGGGTGTCATTTCTAAAATACTTCCAGCCGAAGATATGCCATATTTGGCTGATGGGTCAAGAGCTGAGATGTTGTTGAATCCATTGGGAGTACCGTCCAGAATGAACGTTGGTCAGATACTTGAGACTCATTTAGGTTGGGCTTCGAAAAAATTGGGTTTACGTGCAGTAACGCCTATTTTTGAAGGTGCTTCTGAAGAGGAAATACGGAGCACCCTTAAAAAAGCAGGTTTCCCGATTGAGGGTAAAACTGTTTTGTATGATGGACGTACTGGAGACCCATTAGATCAAAAGGTTACAGTTGGTTATATGTACATGCTAAAGCTGCACCATCTCGTTGATGAGAAGGTACATGCCCGGGCAACAGGTCCTTATTCTTTGATTACTCAGCAGCCTTTAGGTGGTAAGGCTAGGTTTGGTGGACAAAGATTTGGGGAAATGGAAGTGTGGGCGCTTGAGGGTTATGGTGCAGCACATAATCTACAAGAATTGCTTACGGTAAAAAGTGACGATGTTGAAGGCAGAACAAAGATTTACGAGTCGATGGTGAAAGGGGAGAACGTTTTAGAGGCAGGCACACCTGCATCGTTTGAGGTGCTTTCGAATGAAATAGCAGGCTTGGGCTTGTGTTTAAAACTGGAAAAAAGGAAGATGGACGTTTTGAAAGAGCAGTAAAAGGAATTTAGAATACCCCAAAAACCTATCACAACAAGAGGCTAAAAAAGTGGCTGATATTGTATACGAAAAAGTAAATGAGTATAGTTCGGTGAAGATTTCACTGTCATCTCCTGAAGATATTCGAAGTTGGTCTTATGGTGAAGTAAAAAAGCCTGAAACTATCAATTACCGTACCTATCGAGCGGAAAAGGACGGTTTATTTTGTGAGCGCATATTTGGTCCTGAACGTAATTGGGAGTGTTTTTGTGGAAAGTATAAAGGGATAAAACATAAAGGGATAATATGCGATCGTTGTGGCGTGAAAATAACTCATTCACGCGTAAGAAGAAAGCGGATGGGTCACATTAATCTCGCATCTCCTATTGTACATATATGGTTTTTTAAAGCTATGCCGTCGCGTCTTGGGACACTTCTTGGCATGAAGACGACATCGTTGGAAAGGGTTATTTATTTTCAGGATTACATAGTAATAGATCCAGAAAGCACGCCTCTTAAAGAATATCAGATACTAAGTGAAGAAGAATATAAAGTAAATAAAGAAAAATTTGGAGAGCACTCGTTCAAGGCAGGTATGGGTGCCGAGTCTATAAAATCGCTATTGCAAAAATTGGATTTAGCGGAGATTTCGACGGCGTTGCGTGATGAGCTTGTTCAGACAAAATCCAAACAAAGAGTGAAAGAGATAATTAAAAGACTTGAAATAATCGAGGCTTTTAGGGATTCTGGAAATAAGCCGGAATGGATGGTACTGAGCGTTGTGCCCGTAATTCCGCCTGACTTGAGGCCGTTGGTTTTGTTGGAAAGCGGAAACTTCGCAACGTCAGATCTAAACGACCTGTACAGGCGAATAATTAACAGGAATAACCGTTTAAAAAAGCTTATAGATTTGAATGCGCCGGAAGTAATCATTCGAAATGAAAAGAGAATGTTGCAGCAGGCTGTTGATGCATTATTTGACAATACCAGAGGTAAGCGTCCGGTATTGGGCAGCAACAATCGTCCTTTGAAGTCGTTGACCGACATGATAAAAGGCAAGCAAGGTAGGTTTAGGGAAAATCTGCTTGGTAAGAGGGTTGATTATTCTGCTCGTTCAGTTATTGTTGTAGGTCCGGATCTGAAGTTGCACCAGTGTGGCTTGCCTAAGAAGATAGCATTAGAATTATTTCAGCCTTTCATAATTAGGAGGCTGAGGGAATTAGGGCTTGCGGATACGATTAAAAGTGCAAAAAAGATGCTAGGACGTAAAGATAAAGAAGTGTGGGATATTCTTGAGGAGGTAGTAAAAAGACATCCTGTTCTTCTTAACAGAGCTCCGACATTGCATAGAATGGGAATACAGGCCTTTGAGCCAATTCTCGTTGAGGGGAATGCCATAAAACTTCACCCGCTTGTTTGTCGTGGATTCAATGCAGATTTCGACGGTGACCAGATGGCTGTTCACTTGCCCCTATCTATCGAGGCGCAGGCTGAGGCGGTTACACTCATGCTTTCAACTAACAATATATTTTCACCGGCATCCGGTGAGCCGATAATCACTCCTACACAGGATATCGTTTTGGGCTGTTATTATCTGACGACAACAGTGCAGGATGCTCCTGATTATGTAATTGGGAAGTTTAGCGGTTATGAAGAGGTTATATATGCGTTGGCTGTGAAGAAGGTTCGTCTGCATACAAGAATCGAAATCAGACTTAAGCATTCAAATATCATCAAGGATAAGTTAGGCACCGAAGAGTTAAATACCGGTTTATGCAAGACTACGGTTGGTCGTGTTGTTTTAAACGGTATTCTACCGGCGGGAATGCCATTTTATAATTACACCCTAGACTTGAAGGGTATTAGTAAAATAATTCAGGATTGTTATAAGTTACTGGGCAGGGAAAAAACCATCGTCTTGTTGGATGATATTAAAGAAATAGGCTTTAAGGAGTGTACAAAGGCTGGTCTTTCTTTTGCGATAAGTGACGTAAAAATGCCTGTAAAGAAGCAAGAGATTATTGATAAAACACAAGAGGAAATCGATAAAGTACAAAAGCTTTATCGGAAAGGTATTATTACCGAGGGTGAAAGATATAACCAGATCATTGATGCTTGGACGTATGCTGGCGAACGGGTCGCTGAGGAAATGTTAAGTGAGTTGAAAAATGACATTCGAGATGGAAAGCCGTACTTGAATCCAGTTTATATCATGTCGGCTTCAGGTGCGAGAGGTAGTTCACAGCAGTTAAGGCAGTTGGCAGGTATGCGCGGATTGATGGCGAAACCTTCAGGTAAGATTATAGAAACACCCATAAAAGCAAACTTTAGAGAAGGCCTTGGTGTATTGGAGTATTTTAGCTCCACTCATGGTGCAAGAAAAGGTTTGGCTGATACGGCACTTAAAACTGCAGATTCTGGTTATTTGACGAGGAAGCTGGCGGATGTTGCTCAGAATGTTGTGATTACATCTAATGATTGCGGCACTAAGAATGGTATTACTAAGAGCGTCGTGTATCGCGGTGAAAAAGTAGAGGTTTCGCTGAGCAAGATTATTACCGGTCGTGTTGCAAGGAATAGCATTGTAGATTTAGTAAAAGATGAGGTTATTGTAAGGGAAAATGATCTTATCACGGAAGAGAAAGCTAAGAAGATAGAAGCGTTGGGATACGAAAAAATAAAAGTTAGGTCCGCTTTGACTTGTGAAATGTCGCTTGGACTATGTGTGAACTGTTACGGGATGGACCTGTCAAGAGGAAAGGCTGTCGAGGAGGGCATGGCAGTGGGGATTATTGCTGCGCAGTCAATTGGAGAGCCGGGAACACAGTTAACCATGAAAACGTTCCATATTGGTGGTACGGCCACACGATCAGTTGAGGAATCTGAGGTCAAGGCAAAAAGGGGTGGTGTAATAAAATATGGTGGCTTGCATGTGGTCAAAAACCCGCAGGGGAAGAATGTCGCAATCAACGGAAGCGGCGAAATATTGCTAATTGATGCGAAAGGAAGACAAATAGACAAGCATGCTGTTTTACTAGGTGCTGAGATATTCTTTAAGGAAGGCGATACCGTAGTGGCACAGCAAGTACTTACTCGATGGGATCCTCACATGATACCTATTTTAACTGAAATGGCTGGTAAAATACGGTTTGAAGATATCGTGCTAGGCAAAACGGTAAGACAGGAGTCTGATGTGTCAACGGGTGTTAAGCGAAAAGTGATCATGGAGCACAAAGGTGATTTGCATCCTCAGATTATAATCGAAGATAAAACCGGTAAAATTTTAGGGCTATACCCTATTCCTGAAAAGGCGCATGTCGAGGTTGACGAAGGTGAGTATGTTACCGCGGGTACGTTGCTGGCTAAAACCCCTCGGGAAATATCGAGAACAGAGGATATTACCGGTGGTTTGCCAAGGGTTGCTGAGATATTTGAAGCTAGGAAACCGAAAGAACCGGCAGTTATAAGTGAAATTGAAGGTAAAGTGGAGGTTGGCGAGAAGCGGCGCGGAAAGCGTACTATTATAGTCCGGGGAGAATCCGGTATGGAGGTTGAGCATCTAGTACCGAGGGGCAAACACATAAAGGTACATAAGGGAGATCACGTTAAGGCTGGTGGACCGTTGGTGGAAGGGCCTCTCATATTGCAGGACATATTAAGAATTAGTGGTGAGGAAGAGTTGCAGACATACATGCTCAAAGAGGTGCAGAATGTGTACCGTTCTCAGAATGTGCCGATTGATGATAAGCATATTGAGATAATAATTGGACAAATGCTGAGAAAGGTAAAGGTTGAGGATGTTGGTGATACGAATTGTCTGCCGGGTCAGGTAATAGACAAATTTAAGTTCAAAGCAGAAAATGTAAAAATTATTGATAAGGGTGGCAAGCCAGCTACGGCAAAACCATTGTTATTGGGCATTACTAAAGCGTCGTTACAATCAGATAGCTTTATATCCGCCGCATCGTTTCAGGAAACAACTAAGGTTTTGACTAGGGCTGCACTTGAAGGGAAGACGGATCACTTGGTCGGTTTAAAGGAGAACGTTATTCTCGGACATTTAGTCCCTGCCGGTACGGGCTACAAGTTGTACAACGCGTTGTCTGCAATGCCAACAAAAATTGAAGTTGCAAAAGTGAATGAAGAATCAGAAAACAAAGAACTCGTTACGTCAGTACAATAAGGAGTAGTTGAAATATGCCAACGATAAATCAGTTGATCAGGAAGGGAAGAGCGGGCTCTAGCAATAAAAGCAAAAGTCCAGACTTAGAAAAATGTTCGCAGAGAAAAGGTGTTTGTTTACAGGTTATGACAAGGACGCCCAAAAAGCCAAACTCTGCTTTGAGGAAAGTTGCTAGGGTGCGATTGTCGAACGGCAGAGAAGTAACGGCGTACATTCCAGGCGAAGGACACAATTTGCAAGAACATTCAATAGTTCTGGTGAGGGGTGGGCGTGTTAGAGACCTTCCTGGTGTTAAGTATCATATCATTCGAGGGACGTTGGACTGTGCTGGAGTTGATGGCCGAAAGCGCTCTCGTTCCAAATATGGGACAAAGACCCCCAAATAGGTTTTAGCGAAGGAGAAACGTAGTATATGGCACTTGCGTATAGAAGTACCGAAATATTTTTACAACCGGACGTAAAATATAAGAGCAAACTAGTCTCAAAGTTCGTCAATTCCCTGATGAAAAAAGGGAAGAAAAGCGTGGCGGAACGGGTGTTTTATGATGCTATGAGCGCGGCGGAAAAAAAGATTTCTGACGTTGAACCGTTGGAGATTTTCGAAACGGCGCTGAGTAATGTGAAACCCTTGGTAGAGGTAAGATCTAAGCGTGTAGGTGGTGCGACTTATCAGGTACCTGTGGAAGTTCCTAAGCAGCGGCAGGTTGCTTTGGCCGTTCGATGGATTATCGGCGCAGCTAAGGCGAAAAAGGGACGTCCGATGTGCCTGCGTTTGGCAGACGAACTGGTAGACGCATATAAAAAGCAGGGCGCTGCCATAACTCAGCGTGAAAATACGCACAAAATGGCCGAGGCTAATAAAGCCTTTGCACATTTTGCATGGTCAAAATTTTAGTATAGGGAAGTTTAACGAGTATGAATATTGAGAAAATGAGGAATTTTGGGATTGCGGCGCATATAGACGCTGGTAAGACGACAACGTCTGAACGCATCCTTTATTATACGGGTAAATCGTATAAAATGGGAGAGGTTCACGAAGGAACTGCCGTGATGGACTGGATGGAGGAAGAGCAAAAGCGAGGGATAACCATCACCGCTGCCGCAACATCATGCGAATGGAACGATTACAAATTTAATCTTATTGATACGCCGGGCCATGTGGATTTTACTGCGGAAGTAGAACGCTCTTTAAGGGTGTTGGATGGAGCAGTCTGTGTTTTTTGTGGAGTCGGAGGTGTTGAGGCTCAGTCTGAAACGGTTTGGCGGCAGGCGGATAAATATCATGTGCCAAGAATATGTTTTGTGAATAAAATGGACCGTGTTGGGGCTGATTTTCTAAAGGTCGTTGGAGAAATTAATGAACGTTTAGGAATGAAGGGTATCCCTATACAGTTACCCTTGGGAAAAGAGCAAGGTTTCAAAGGTGTTATAGATTTGATAAACATGAAAGCTTTTGTTTACTCTGACGATATAGATAAGCTAGGTATAAATTATTCTATAGAAGAAATTCCTGAAGAATACAGAAAAGAAGCAATGGTGCAACGCGAAAAAATGATTGAAGGGGTGGCTGAACAGGTGGATTGGCTAACTGAAAAATTTATTAAGGGCGAAGTGATCAGTAATGAAGAGATTACTAAAGCGATACGCGAAGGAACTATAAATCTAAAGATGGTTCCGGTGATGTGTGGTTCAGCGTTTAAGAAAAAGGGTGTACAGCCGCTCCTTGATGCGGTTTGCAGTTATTTGCCATCACCGCTTGATAGGAAATGTGTTACTGGTGTTAATCCATATACGAACGAGGAAACATCAAGGAAGCCATATCCAGAAGAGCCTTTTAGTGCAATTGCCTTCAAGATTGCGTCTGACAAGCACGGAGACCTGACATTTATTAGGGTTTATTCAGGCAAAATTACTGCAGGTGTGAGGGTTATAAATTCTGGTAAAGATAAAAAAGAACTAATTAGTCGCATCTATAAAATGCATGCAAATACTAGGGAACAAATTGATGAACTACGCGCTGGCGATATTGGCGCTGTTATTGGTTTGAAGTATACAGTCACGGGTGATACTCTTAGTGACCAAGATCGTCCTATCGTACTTGAAAAGATGGATTTTCCTGAAACTGTGATATCAATGGCGATTGAGCCTAAAACAGAAGTAGAAAAAGAAAAACTTGGTTCAGCTCTCGCAAAGATGGCAAAGGAAGATCCTACCTTTAAAGTTCGCATGGATAAGGAAACTGGGCAGATGATCATTTCAGGTATGGGTGAGTTGCATCTGGAAGTCATTAAAAACAGAATGCTGAGTGAATATAAGGTGGATGCGAATGTTGGGGCTCCGA
Organism: uncultured candidatus Brocadiaceae bacterium; assembly: GCA_964355695.1. GTDB lineage: Bacteria > Planctomycetota > Brocadiia > Brocadiales > Brocadiaceae > JACVXV01. The sequence continues at coordinate 13,009 of CAYHFB010000006.1, read as the reverse complement.
AGGTGTCTTATAGGGAAACGATTGGTAAAAAGGTTGAGGTCGAAGGGAAGTTTGTTCAACAAACCGGTGGTCATGGACAGTTCGGTCATGTGTGGATTACTTTGGAGCCATTTAAGGGTGAAGAACCGGTGACCTTTGTTGATGACGTAAAGGGCGGTAAAATACCGAAGCAATTCGTAAGATCCTGTGAAAAAGGTATCCGTGAAACGGCTAATGCTGGCGTTGCGGGAGGATATAGCCTTATTGATATAAAAGTTTCGGTGATTGATGGTTCTACGCATCCAGTTGACTCCTCTGATTTGGCATTTTACACGGCGGCAAGCATTGCATTGAGAAAAGGCGTAGAGATGGCGAAATCTATATTGCTTGAGCCGATAATGTCTATCGAAATTGCCGTTCCTGAACAATATATGGGCGATGTAATAAGTGAAATCCACAGTCGCAGAGCTAATATTCTCGAAATGAGCACGCGCGGAGTACTTAGAATAATTAAGGGAGACGTACCGCTTGCTGAGATGTTTGGTTATTCTACCGTATTAAGGTCAATTACTCAGGGCAGGGGTACTTTTAGCATGGAACCATTAGAGTATAGACCCGCGCCTGCAAAGGCAAGCAGTAGTGTTGCATAAATTATGGATTTAACATCTGAAATCGGAGGTTTGTGCGATGGCGAAGGAAATATTTAAGAGGACGAAGCCGCATGTGAATGTTGGGACGATAGGGCATGTGGACCATGGTAAGACGACGTTAACGTCGGTAATAACGAATGTGTTGGCGAAGCAGGGGTTGGCAAAGGTAAGGGCTTATGATTCGATTGATAAAGCGCCCGAAGAGAGAGAGCGCGGTATAACGATAGCGATATCGCACGTAGAGTATGAAACGAAGAAGCGTCATTATGCGCACGTGGATTGTCCTGGACATGCCGACTATGTGAAGAACATGATCACGGGTGCTGCGCAGATGGATGGCGCGATATTGGTTTTGAGTGCGCCAGATGGTCCGATGCCGCAGACACGTGAACATATATTGCTTGCCAGGCAGGTAGGAGTGCCGAAGATTGTGGTGTTCATGAATAAGGTTGACATGCTTGAGGACCCGGAGTTGCTGGATCTGGTCGAGATGGAAGTGCGCGAGTTGTTGAGTAAGTATAATTTCCCCGGCGATGATATTCCGGTGGTAAGGGGTTCTGCGCTTAAGGCACATGAGTGTGGTTGCGGTGGTGAGGCGTGCGCGAATTGCGGGCCAATATGGAAGCTGATGGATGCGGTGGATACGTACATACCGAACCCGGTGAGAGAAATAGATAAGCCGTTTTTGATGTCGATAGAAGATGTGTTTAGCATTAAAGGCCGGGGGACGGTTGCAACGGGTAGGGTAGAGAGAGGGCGTGTTAAGGTGGGCGATGAGGTCGATGTCGTGGGGATTCGTCCTGAAGTGAAGAAGACAGTTGTGACGGGTGTTGAGATGTTTAATAAGACGCTGGATGAGGGTCAGGCTGGTGATAATCTTGGTGTGTTGCTGAGGGGTATTGAAAAGGACGATCTGGAGAGGGGTCAGGTGCTGGTGAAGCCCGGTACGATTACTCCGCATAAGAAGTATGAGGCGGAGGCGTATATATTAACAAAGGAAGAGGGTGGTAGGCATACGCCGTTTTTCAATGGATATAGGCCGCAGTTTTATTTTAGGACGACGGACGTGACGGGTGTGGTGACATTGACGGGCGGAGCCGAGATGGTGATGCCCGGTGATAACGTAAAAGTGGATGTGGAGTTGTTGACGCCGATAGCTATGGACGAAGGTCTCCGGTTTGCTATACGTGAAGGTGGCAAGACGGTGGGTGCTGGTGTCGTTACTAAGATTATTCAATAAATTTAATTTCGTTGTTGACATTACGTGACTATTTGTTAAAATTAATCCCTTTTGAGGGTAGTGATAAATCAGTCTCTTTTATGGAGTGTTATTGTGGTTGATCAGAAAATAAGGATACGAATGGAGGCTTATGATCACAGGATATTGGATCAATCTGCATTGGAGGTTGTTGAAACTGCCAAGCGTACCGGTGCTAAGGTGTTTGGTCCAGTTCCCCTGCCAACGCGTATTGAAAGGTATACTGTGCTTAGATCGCCGCATGTTGACAAAAAGTCTAGAGAACAGTTCGAGATAAGAACGCATAAAAGGCTTATTGATATTGTCGAGCCTACGGCAAAAACAATGGATGCGTTGAATAAGATAAATATGCCAGCGGGCATTGAGATCAAGATAAAAGCGTAGGATTTTAGGTGTTGTATTTTAAAGGTTGAGGTAAAAGCTGAATGGTGACTGGCATTCTAGGTAAAAAGATAGGTATGACGCAGTTTTATACGGAGGACGGTAAGCTCCTTCCCGTGACGATGATACAGGCAGGTCCGTGCAACGTGATGCAGGTTAAGACCGTTGAAAATGACGGCTACTCTGCGGTACAATTGGCATTTGACGGTAAGAAAAAGAAAAGAGCTAATAAGCCTGAGATCGGTCATGCTGCAAAGGCCTCTGCTGAGCCGAAAAGATTTATAAGAGAGGTAGCAGTAGTTGCTGGCACAGATGTAAAACTGGGACAGATAATCACCCTTGATGTTTTAAAAGACGTTAAGTGGATAGATGCAATTGGTTTGACTAAGGGTAAGGGTTTCGCCGGTGTGATGAAAAGGTGGAACTTTAAAGGTGGTGCCGCGTCTCATGGTTCCACGAGGCACAGGCCGCCAGGGTCTATAAGCTCGAATACCGATCCAGGAAGGGTTGTTCGTGGGAAGAAGATGGCTGGAAGACTGGGCGGGGAGCAGGTGACAATCAGGAATTTGAGTGTTGTTAAGATCGATGAAGGCAACAATCTGCTTTTTGTTAAAGGTGCTATTCCAGGCCATAAAGGAAGTTATCTTATATTGAATAAAAGTAGGTGAGAGCTTAGGCGTGTGAACTATGGAAATACCTGTATATAATAAAAATGGTGAAAAGGTAGCTGGTGTACAGCTAAGTGATGAAAAGTTTGGTGGCCCTATACGCACTAGATTGTTACGGGATGTAGTGATAATGTATGAAGCAAACAAGAGGCAAGGAAATGCTTGCACAAAGACCAAGGGTGAAGTGGCGGGTGGTGGAAAAAAACCATGGGTGCAGAAGCACACTGGCAGGGCAAGGGCAGGTAGTATCCGTTCTCCGCTTTGGAAGGGTGGTGGTGCGGCACATGGTCCTAAGCCGAGGGATTATTCGTATTCTATCCCAAAAAAGGCTAAGAAGCAGGCGCTCATTTCCGCATTGGCATCTAAGGTAAAAGATGATGAGATGGTAGTAATTGATAATCTCAGTTTTACTGCACCGAAGACTAAACAGATGATAGCTTTGTTGAAAGCTCTGAAAATCCATGGGAATAGCTGTCTCATTGTAACAAATAAATTGGATAAGATGGCGTGGCTGTCTACAAGAAATATACCTTATGTCAAAATCCTTGCAAGCAGTGATTTGAATGCTTACGAAGTGCTTAAACAAAAAAAGATACTTCTTACAAGAGAAGCTTTAGATAATATAGGATAGGAGTTGTATAACAGTTATGGAACGTTATTCGATAATTAAAAAACCATTGCGAACTGAAAAAAGCGTAGCAGATAGTAATTTCAGAAATACGTATCATTTTGAGGTTGATCTGCGTGCGAATAAGATTCAGATAAAGGAAGCCGTTGAGAAGCACTTTAACGTAAAAGTTGCAGACGTGAAGACGCTTGTTCGGAAGGGTAAGGCTCGAAGGGTTAAGTTTAAGCTGGGTAGAACTAAGGATTGGAAAAAGGCAGTTGTTAAATTAAAAGAAGGCGGCACAATAGATCTTGGCTACTAAGTCTAAGCCTGAATAAGAGAGGATAAGAACAGTAATGGGTATACGATTCTATAAACCAACAACTGCTGGAAGAAGATTTGCCAGTGTTTCGGATTTTGCAGAACTAACAACAAGGAAACCTGAAAAGTCACTGTTAGAGCCATTAAGGAAAACAGGCGGAAGGAATAATGAGGGCAAGATAACGGCTGAGCATATTGGTGGTGGCAGCCGAAGGCACTACAGAATTATTGATTTTAAACGTAAAAAGGATAATATTCCTGCAAAAGTAGCGAGTGTGGAATATGACCCTAATCGTTCTGCGCGCATAGCATTGTTAAATTATGTCGACGGTGAGAAGCGTTACATATTAGCACCTGACGGTATAAAGGTTGGTCAGACGATAATGTCGGGTGAAAAAGTAGAGCCTGATATTGGTAACTGCATGCCGTTGAAAAATATTCCAATGGGTTTGGATGTTCATAATATAGAGATGCGTGTTGGTCAGGGTGGACAGTTGGTGCGTTCAGCGGGTGGTTCTGCAAAACTGTTAGCGAAAGAGGGCAATTATGCACACATAGTATTGCCGTCTGGTGAAATAAGAAAAATATTTGATTGTTGCCGTGCAACGGTCGGTAAGTTAGGGAATTCTGACCATTGTAACGTGAGGTTGGGAAAAGCTGGTAGAATGAGGTGGAAGGGTGTAAGGCCTCATGTGCGTGGCGTTGCAATGAACCCTGTGGCGCATCCGCTTGGTGGTGGTGAAGGTAGAAGCGGTGGTGGTAGGCATCCTTGTTCCAGGACTGGGTTGTTAGCTAAAGGTGGGAAAACGAGGAAGAAAAAGGCGCTAAGTAGCCGGTTTATCTTACGCAGGAGAAGGATTGGCGCAAGGGGCAATTTGTAGGTAAATAATTGAACTGGGAGAAGCTATGAGTCGTTCGGTTAAAAAAGGGCCGTATGTTGACAGTAAATTATACGAAAAAGTACAAAAACAAAAAGAGATGGGAAGTAGTGAACCAATAAGGACATGGGCTAGGAGCTGTACGATAGTGCCTGATTTTGTATCGCATACTTTTATGATACATAACGGCAAGATTTTCCATAAACTTTTTGTTACTGATGATATGGTAGGTCATAAGCTGGGTGAATTTGCGCTGACGCGTACGTTTCGGGCTCATGGCGGGGTAAAGAAAAAGGAGACTCCACACGGATAACGGGTAGTTTATGACGTTTTTTAGTGTATGGAATTTGCGAATATGGAATTCAAATCCACTCATAGGTACGCTAGGATTTCTCCGAGGAAGGTTCGATATGTTACTGACCTTGTGAGAGGCAAATCGGTTAATGATGCGTTAAGGATATTAAGGGTAACGCACAAGCGAGCGTCCTATATGGTTGATAAGGTAATAAGGGCGGCACTTTCTGCTGCGAATAATAATATAGACGTAGATGTCGATTCTTTAGTTTTGGCGCAGGTATTGGTTGATTGTGGGCCGACGAGAAAGTGGCATCGAACTAGACCACGTGGTATGTCGGCGCCTATATTAAAACGAACTAGTCACATCACTGTCGTATTGTCTGAAAAAGGCAAAAAACTAAGTGTTTAAGAGAAAGAGGTTATGGAATGGGTCAAAAGGTTTGCCCAATAGGCATAAGGCTAGGAATTACGCAGAACTGGAAGTCGATATGGTATGCCGATAAGAAGTCGTTTGGCACACTACTGGTTGAAGACCAAAAGATAAGGAAGATGATAAAGAAGTCGTATGGATTTGCTGGAATATCCTTTATAGAAATTGAAAGGACACGGCAAGACGCCAAGATAACGCTGCATACCGCACGACCTGGACTGATAATAGGGCGAAAAGGTGCTGAGGTTGATAAGCTAAAAAATGAAGTACAAAAATTAGTAAAACGTGAGATACTTGTAAAGATAAAGGAAATAACAAAGCCGGAACTGCATGCGCAATTAGTTGCTGAGAACATTGCTGAGCAGTTGGTGAAGCGTGCGGCATTCAGAAGAACGATGAAGAAGGCGCTGGATTCGTCGTTGGATGCAGGTGCGAAAGGTGTGAAGATTCAGGTTGCTGGTAGACTTGGCGGAGCTGAGATCGCAAGGACTGAAAAAATGACATCTGGAAGTGTTCCCTTGCATACGCTGAGAGCGGATGTAGATTATGGTTTTGCCGAAGCGAAGACAACCTATGGTGTGATTGGTGTTAAGGTTTGGATATATAGAGGTCTAGTTAGTTCTGATAAGGAGAAGTTACATGCGCCTGATGCCAAAGAGGGTAAAGTACAGGAAATCGCAAAGGCAAAAAATTAAAGGTAATGCTACAAGGTGTAACACGGTAGCATTTGGTGATTTTGGTTTACAGTCTTTGGAACCCGGGTGGGTAACTGCTCAACAATTAGAGGCTGGAAGAGTGTCGGCTTCGCAGTGTCTTCCTAGAGAAGGTAAATTGATTATAAGGGTATTTCCACACAAGTCTGTATCTTCAAAACCGATAGAAACGCGCATGGGTAAGGGAAAGGGTGAGCCTGAGTTTTGGGTAGCCGTGGTTAAGCCTGGCACGGTAATGTATGAAATTAGTGGTGTTGGAGAGGATGTTGCAAAACACACATTTAATAGGATTGCTCACAAGATGCCCGTTAAAGTTCGTCTTGTTCAAAGGAGAAAGACGATATGATAATTGGTGACATTAGATCAAAATCCAAGCAAGAGATACTTGGTGAGATTAAAGCATGTAAGCGAGAGTTGTTGAACATTAATTTTCAGTGGCAAGAAGGTGAAACAAAAAGTCCCGCTCGTAAAAAGGACATCAGAAGGGATGTCGCAAGGATGAAGACCGTTCTTAGAGAGATGGATTTTGGAATTAATAAGCATCTCAGTGCAAAGGAGTAGGATAACGATGAGTGTTGAAGTTGAGAGAGGAAGAAGGAAGAGGATTGTTGGGACGGTGGTAGGTAACAAGATGAGTAAGACTATAGTTGTCGAGGTTGCTAGACTATTGAAGCATCAGAAGTATGGGAAATACATACGAAGATCGACCACATATAAAGCACATGATGAAAATGGAACGGCTAAGTTAGGCGATAAAGTTGAAATTATAGAGACAAGGCCGATTAGTAAAACAAAGAATACAAAACTTGTCAGGATTGTTGAGAAGGCAAGTACCTAGATATTTCGGGAGTTATTGAAATGATAATGGAACAAACAAAGCTTGATATTGCAGATAACAGTGGGGCGAAGAGCGCAAAGTGTATAAAAGTATTAGGTGGCTCTAGGAGGAAGTATGCAACGGTTGGAGATGTAATCGTTGCAGCCGTAAAGAAATCAATACCTGAAGGCGTCGTTAAAAAAGGGGATGTGGTTAAGGGGGTTGTGGTAAGGACTAGGAAAAATGTTCGTAGGGATGACGGTTCTTATTTGAGATTTGACAGGAATGCTATAGTTATCATAGATAATGACGGAAATCCACGTGGAACTCGTATATTTGGAGCTGTTGCCAGGGAATTAAGGCAAAAGAATTTCATGAAAATTATATCTTTGGCCGCTGAGGTAGTATAGGCAAATTATTAAATTGAAAAGTAGTTCTTTTGGAGAAAAGGATGCATATTTGTAAGAACGACCTAGTCGCGGTCATGGCTGGTAATGAGGCCGGTAAGACGGGGAAAGTAATAAAGGTGTTAAGGGAGAACGGTAGGGTTATAATTAAGGGCGTGAAGATAATACAAAAGCATACCAAGCCGACCCAAAACAACCCACGTGGTGGAAGGATAGAGATGGAAGCTTCCATTGCTGTTTCTAGTGTATTACCGGTTTGCCAAAATAAAAGCTGTAAGAAAAGTGGTAAGGGCGTAAGAACAAAGAGTCGGTTGTTGGAAAATCGCGGAAAGCTGCGGGTATGTGTATATTGTGGTTCTGAAATCGTGTCGGCTGGGTAACTGTATGGGAAGATAACGCTATGTCAAGATTGATGGAAAAGTATCAGCAGCAAGTTGCACCTCAGTTAATGGAGAGGTTCAAAAATAAAAATAAGCTATCGGTACCTAGGATACAGAAGATCGTTGTAAACATGGGTGTCGGTAAGGCCGTAGACAATAAGAAACTTATAGAAGAGGCTGTAAAGCACTTGACGATGATAACATGTCAAAAACCTTTGATTACTAAGGCAAAAAAGGCGATAGCTGGTTTTAAATTACGAGAAAATCAGGCCATTGGTTGCAAGGTTACGCTTCGCGGAAAAAGAATGTTTGAGTTTTTAGACAGATTGATTAGCATTGTTATACCTAGGATTAGGGACTTTAGAGGTCTTTCTCCGAATGCTTTTGACGGTCGTGGAAACTATACGTTTGGTCTTACAGATCAAGCAATGTTTCCTGAGATAAGCATTGATATGGTAGAGTTTACGCAAGGTATGGATGTTACCCTGGTAATTTCTGGTAATTCAGATGAACAATCACGTGAGTTGTTAAAGCTGCTGGGTATGCCTTTTAGGTTAGAGTAATAAGGAGTAGGAATGGCAAGGAAATGTCTTGTAGAAAAGCAAAAAAAGGAACCTAAATACAAAACACGAAGGTATAATAGATGCAAGCTTTGTGGGCGTCGAAGGGCTTACTATCGTAAGTTTCAGATCTGCAGGCTGTGTTTTAGAAATCTTGCTTCTAAAGGTGAGATCCCAGGGGTAAAAAAGGCAAGCTGGTAGTGTTGTATTTCAGGTTTTTATTTATAAGGAATAGGCAAAATGTGCATGACTGACCCAATTTCTGATATGTTTACGCGTATAAGAAATGCAAGTGTGATAAGGAGAGAAAGTGTTGATGTACCTGCTTCAAAAATAAAGCTTGCTATTTTAAACATACTGAAAGAAGATGGTTTTATTAAAGCATTTAAAGAAATAACGGGTGAGGGTAATCGTAGCTTGATAAGGGTGTACCTGAAATATGGACCTTTGAAGCAGCAATTAATCAACAAAATAGAACGGGTAAGCAAATCGAGCAGACGAATTTACAAGAAGGTCGATGATATGGAAAAAATTAGAAACGGGGTTGGCACGGCGATATATTCTACGTCGAAGGGGATCATTAGCGACAGAGGATGTAGAAAGTTGCGTGTTGGCGGTGAGCTTCTTTGTGTTGTGCTTTAGTAGTCTGCTCAGAATGGGGAATTAAGATATGTCTCGAATAGGAAAGCAACCGGTTGTAATCCCGAACGACGTTAAAGTCACGGTGAACGGTAGTACGGTAAGCATAGATGGGCCTAAAGGAAAACTGAGTAACAGCTTTCATCATGATATTATGATAGAGTATAATCAGCAAGAGAATAAGGTGTTGGTTACAAGACCTTCTGATGAAAAAAAGCATAGGGCGTTACATGGTTTGACTCGTGCACTTATAGCCAACATGGTTTTAGGTGTGACGAAGGGCTATTCTAAGAATTTGGAAATTGTAGGGATAGGATATAACGCAAAGGTGCAAGGGAAAGATTTGGCATTGTCGCTAGGTTACACGCATCCAGTAGTTTTGGAAATACCAAAAGGTATAAAGGTCGACGTTACAAATCCGACTAACCCTGGCAGGCTTACAATTTCTGGTGCTGACAAGCAAATGGTGGGGCAATTTTCTGCGGTTATACGAGGCAAAAAACCACCTGAACCGTATAAGGGAATGGGTATTAAGTATCAAGATGAGGTTATTAGAAGGAAGGCTGGTAAGGCGTTTACCTCGGGGGCTGCGTAGTAAGTTAAAGGTGTTAAGCTATGAACAATAAAGAAAAAGTGCAGAAGAGAAAGATGCGTCATCAAAGAGTACGGCGCAAGGTGTTTGGTAGTGGCGAGAGGCCAAGGTTGAGTGTGTATCGCAGCATGAAACATATATATTGTCAGATAATTAATGATACTGATGGCACAACATTAGTTTCTGCCTCGACGATGTCTCCTGAAATAAGAACACAGGTCAAAGATGGTGGAAATGTAAAAGCGGCTGAAATTGTCGGGAAAAAGATAGCTGAAGAGGCTTTGAAGAAGGGAATATCAAAGATAGTCTTTGATAAAGGTGGTTATAAGTATCACGGAAGAGTTAAGGCTTTAGCCGAAAGTGCAAGAAAAAGCAATTTGAGTTTTTAAAGATCCGATTTGGACAAGGAGAAACATTTTGGCCCGTTCAGATGAGCCTGTAAATATTGAAGAAACCGTGGTAAAGATAAATCGGTGTACAACGGTAACAAAGGGTGGAAAGTCTATGAGCTTTAGCGCCATTGTTGTCGTTGGCGATAAGAAGGGTAGTGTTGGGATTGGTTTTGGCAAAGCGAGAGAAGTTCCGAATGCCGTTAACAAGGCAGTTAAAGAAGCCAAGAAACAGATGGTAAAGATACCATTAAAGGTTGATACAATTCATCATACTGTTTGGGGAAGGTACAAGTCTGCCAATGTGTTTATGAAGCCTGCAGCACCTGGAACAGGTATTAAGGCTGGGGCCTCGGTTCGCGCAGTGCTAGAGTTGGTTGGAATCAAGAATATATTGACGAAGTGTTATGGGAGAAGAAATCCGCTAAACGTGGTAAAAGCTACATTGCTGGGTTTACAATCTCTCAGAACTACTGAAGAAGTTGAGCTGCTTAGAGGAGTGAAGATCGAATGAACCTTAAGGATGTAAAAGCAATACCTTTTCCTCGGAAAAGAAAGAAGAGAGTTGGGCGTGGTCGTGGCTCAGGTATGGGAAAGACCTCAGGTAGGGGCGGCAAGGGTGCTACAGCAAGGTCCGGAAACGAGACCAGCATACAGTTTGAAGGCGGACAGACACCTCTTTACAGAAGGCTTCCTAAACGTGGATTCAATAATCCATTTAAGAAAAAATACGCAATAGTAAATGTCAAAGACTTGACATTATTTGAAAATGGGACAAAAGTTGACGCCGAAAAGTTAGTAGAGTTTGGCCTTATAAAAAAACTGATGGATGGTGTAAAAATATTGGGCGATGGGGAATTGAAAAATTCTTTGACAGTCGTAGCAACCAGGTTCACGAAGGTAGCAGTCGAGAAAATTAAAGCCGCTGGCGGGGAAGTAAAGATTATATCATGATAGAGCAATTTGGTAATATTTTCCGTATTCCTGAGTTACGTAAGAAAGTCCTGATTACACTGGGTCTAATCGCACTTTGTAGGGTAGGCGTATACATCCCAATACCTGGAATTGATACGATGGTGTTGAAGAGCTACTTTCAGCAGTTTACTCAAAGCGGTGTAGGTCAGTTGCTTGGACTGGTAGATATGTTTGCAGGCGGTGCGCTTACTTCTGGTGCTATTTTTGGTCTTGGGGTAATGCCTTACATAAGCGCATCAATTATTTTCCAACTACTGGTAGGTGTAGTGCCATATTTGGAAAGATTGCAAAAAGAAGGTGAGTCAGGAAGGAAGAAGATAAATCAGTATACAAGGCTAGCGACTGTTGGCTTATGTTTATTCCAGGCGTTTGTGATGACAAGGACGCTCTATACTGTCGAGCTCAACGGAACACCCGTGATTCCTGTTCATCTGCAGGGGATTGGCTTTCAGTTAATGGCCTCTCTCCTACTGACTACCGGAACAATGACGCTGATGTGGATCGGTGAGCAGATTGAGGAGTTTGGCATTGGCAGTGGAATTTCGATAGTAATAATGGTTGGGATAATTGAACGTTTGCCGTGGGCATTTGCTAGGGTTATAGAGAACTTTACTTTTTCTGTTACGCCCGCAGAACATCAGATTGGAATAGTCAAGGTTTTGGTTTTGCTTGGAATGTTTCTTTCCATTGTTGGTGGTGTTGTGTATATAACGCAAGGGCAAAGACGCATACCGATACAGCAGGCAAAGCATACTCGTGGCAGACGGGTATATGGTGGTCAAAGACATTTTCTACCACTTCGCGTGAATCAAGCTGGTGTGATGCCGATTATATTTTCTCAGTCTCTTCTTATATTTCCAGCCGCAATCATGCAGGGTATTCAAGTAAGGTGTGAACCGGGAAGTATTGGCTATTGGATTACGTCCAGAGTTTCAGAGGCATTGCAAGGTGGGGTAATATATATAGCGCTATACATATTGCTCATTACTTTTTTCTGCTACTTCTGGACCGCGATACAGTTCAATCCGAAAGAAATGTCGAACAATATGAAGGATTACGGAAGTTTTATACCAGGGATCAGACCGGGCCACAGAACGGCTGAATACTTGGAAGGTATTATGGGAAAGATAACGTTGGCAGGTGCCGCCTTTCTTGCGTTGATTGCAATATTACCAAAACTTGTTGGTGGTAGTTTTGAACTTGATAGGGCGATCGCCGGATTTTATGGTGGTACGGGACTTCTCATTATTGTCGGTGTGGCACTTGATATGGTGCAGAAGATCGAATCACACATGATCATGCGTCAGTACAGCGGCTTTCTAAGTGGTGGTACTAGAATTAAAGGAAGATTGGGATGATGATAGTATTTCTTGGGCCACCTGGCGCTGGTAAGGGTACCCAAGCGGTTACTGTTTGCAAGGCAAAGAATATACCTCACATTTCTTCTGGTAATTTGCTGAGAGAGTCTGTTGAGAGTGGCACTAAGACCGGCAAAATGGCAAAATCCTACATAGAAAAAGGATTGTTGGTTCCTGACGAGATCGTTGTAGCGATCATAAAAGATCGTATTGAAAAGAATGATTGCAAAGGCGGTTTTGTTCTTGACGGTTTTCCAAGGACGCTGGCTCAGGCGAAGGTGCTGGACGGAGAGCTAACGAAGATAGGAAGTAAGATAGATGTTGTTTTCTATTTTGCAGTATCGAAAGATAGCGTAGTCTTGAGGTTGTCAGGACGACTGATCTGTAGTATCTGTGGTGCTAATTATCACGTTACTCTAGTACCACCGCAAACGGCCGGTAAATGCGATAAGTGCGGAGGAATGTTGTGCCAGCGTTCTGATGATAAAAAGGAAACAGTTTTAGAGCGTCTAAGGGTATATCAAGAGCAAACTGAAGGATTGATAGACTATTATAAGAAAAATGGTATACTAAAAGAAGTTTCCAGTGACAAAAATATAGACGTCATCAGTAAAGATATATTACTTAGTATTAAGTGAGTGGTGTAATACCTTGGTAGTTAATATGTGGAGTGGCTTAAGTTGATAGTTAGGAAATCTCCACGTGAAATC
>CAYHFB010000005.1:6834-28265 GCA_964355695.1 uncultured candidatus Brocadiaceae bacterium | reverse complement strand
AATTACCCAACCCCAATAGAGGAAGACACCAAAAAACTTACCGATAGAAAATAAGGATACTGAGGCTGTAAAGGGAACATGAATCTCCGGCAATGAGTAATACGGCCTTTGGTGGATTAAAACGTAGCGGTGGGAGTCATTTCACGGCGGCGATCAGTAATGCACAGGGTGTCTTCCCACCTGTTTGGAAATTACACAGGATGGCTTCGTATGGCAAAACTCATCAAAAAAAGATCTGAAAAAACCGGGATGCCGCCGGGTGCGCTAATACACATCGGTGAAAAAAAGACTGAAAAGGCGCGGATTACCATCATTGATTATGATGAAATGCAGCTTCAGGAAAAAGAGGTGGCGTCCGTAGAGGAGTGCATTCCCTTTAAGGATAAAAACAACAACACGGTAACATGGATAAACGTGGATGGCCTCCACCAGGTCGAACTCGTGGAAAGTCTTTGCAAACACTTCGAAGTACATCATCTCATTACCGAAGATATCCTCAATACCGACCAACGCCCTAAAATTGAGGAATTCGATGGGTATCTCTACATTGTTCTCAAGATGTTTTGCTATAACGGCGAAAAAAACGACCTCATCACCGAACAAGTCAGCCTTATCCTGGGTACGAATTTTGTTCTCTCCTTTCAGGAAAACACAAGAGACGACTTTCGCTTGATTAGGGAGCGAATCAGGACGGGCAAGGGGCGAATAAGAAAAATGGGGGCGGATTACCTTGCCTACAGCCTGATTGACATCATCGTCGATAATTATTTCCTCGTTCTGGAAGCGCTGGGTGAGGAGATAGAATTACTTGAGGAAAAATTGGTTGCTTACCCGACGCCGGAGGTATTGCACACAATCTATACCCTGAAAAGAGATATGTTATTGCTGCGCAAATCAATTTGGCCGCTACGGGAAATGATCAACAAGCTGGAAAGAGGGGAGTGCGCACTTTTTAAAGAATCCACGACGATATACCTCAAGGATGTTTATGACCACACGATCCATGTGATAGACACTCTGGAAACGTTTCGGGAAGTGGTCTCCGGTCTGCTGGAGATTTATCTCTCCAGCATCAGCAACAGAATGAACGCAGTCATAAAAGTGCTTACCATGATTGCAACGATCTTTATGCCGCTCACCTTTATTGCCGGGATTTACGGGATGAATTTTCGATTTATGCCGGAACTCCAGTGGCGTTGGGGATATCCTGCGGTGCTGCTGGGAATGGCGACCGTCGGTATTTCAATGGCCATCTATTTCCGCAGGAAAAAATGGATTTGACAAGAGGGAAGATCAGGAAATGCCAATAATCAGTCGGTTTCTTGGGATTACAATCGCAATGTACTGGGACGATCATTCAACCCCGCATTTTCATGCAAAATATTGAGGATATGAAATAACGGTAACTATTTCAAATGGCATAGTCGAAGGTAAATTCCCAAAGAGAGCGCTGCGTCAAGTACTGGAGTGGTATGAACTCCATAGGAATGAATTGGTGGAAGATTGGGAGTTTTGCCGCAAACAGGAACAACCGAAACAAATAGAACCACTGGAGTAAAAAAATGATTTTACACGTAACGGATGCAAAATACGTAGGAGACTATAGCGTAGAAGTGACCTTTAATGATGGGCGCAAAGGAGTTGCAAATTTATTTCAAGCCCTGAGAGGACCTGTTTTTGAACCATTGTAAGGACAAATCTAAATTTTCGCAATTGAGAATAGATAAAGAATTAGAAACCATTACCTGGCCAAACGGGGCTGACTTAGCGCCTGAATACATTTACTTTCAGGCATTTAAAAATGATACGATGTTACGGGAAATCTTTAAAAAATGGGGGTATCTTACATAACACTATGGAGGAAATACCGTGTTATTCTTATGGGACAAAAGCCTGGAAATTGGCAACGAAGAAATTGATAGCCAGCACAAAGAAATCTTTAAACGGGTAAATAAACTGCTTTCTGCAATGGCGGACGGCAGCGGCAAGGATACGATTGGCAAGCTCATCGAATTTCTCACTGAGTACGTGGTAAGCCACTTTGATGCGGAAGAAAGTTTGATGCGGAAACATCACTACACCGAATACCAACTGCATAAGACGCAACACAAACTACTTACCACCGATGTTTTACAAATAAAACAAGCATTTGAAGGTCAAGGGGCGTCTTCAGATTTGGTCGTACAAATACAAAAAAAGGTGTGTAACTGGTTAAAGAGCCATATCAGTACCGAGGATAAAAAATTTGTTCTGTCCATAAAAAAACGGAATGCTTGTTGAGATAATATCTCGTATCCCTTTAAATGAGGCATTCGGCGACTTTTTTATACGTAGGGCAAGGCTTCAGCCTTGCGACTGTCTGTGCATGCAACAGGGCAACCATAAAGGGTTGTCCTGCAACGGCATTGAATTTCCTGTACGTATTAAATTATGTCGCCAACGGCGACAGCTTTTTCATGTAGAGCGAAGAGTTTCTTCGCTCTACAACAGGCCCGAAGGGCAGCCAACGGTGAAGTCTCTGGTAAAGAAACAAAAGATAACCAACTCCGAAGAAGGTACCTGCCTGTACCGTTGAAAGCCACAAACAAGCATGGACAAACAAAATTTGTCCGTGCCTTGTTCAATATTAGACCCCGTTGCGAGTCCTTGCAGGTTTTGAAGAACTGTTCGAATGCCAAAATTTGGGCAGTATTAAAAGCTGCAAATGTAAAAATGTATCTCTGAAGATACTATGCACCAGGGACGTCTATACACCAGGGACGTCTATACACCAAGGACGTCTATACACCAAGGACGTCTATACACCCTTTCGTAACTTTCGTAACCATATATTCACCCAGTTCAGCCACCTGCGCACGTATGACAGCGGCAGCAACCAGCGGTGTGACGGGGGGTAGGAAGCGCGGATATAATCAACGCTTGGAAACAGCAGAGTGAATACGCCGGTAACCATGGAAAAGATTGATGAAAGAGTATCAAATCTGAGTGTTCTTATTACATAAATAAGCATCCCACCGGTCAACCATTCGTGTCCCATGTCAGGTCTGCGATGGCGTGCGGATTCAACGGCTACCGGTGCCGGCCATTGGCTGAAATTGTCGAACCCAAAGGGTATGGAAATACCCGTCCACTCCCTGGCCTGCTTTAACGCGGTTTCCAGGGCATTGCGTCCCCGCCATTCAACGCATCTCCGTTGCAGTATCTTCCAGTCATCGGCCTTGCTGAGTTGCCCGGCAAGCAGTGCTGTGTCGTAAATCCAAGTCAGTCGATTATGCGGAAGGTGATTTCTTATGTTAATAGCGGCATACATTAGCGCGTCTATCGGGTGCAGGATGCTCATCGTCTGTGAAGGTGTTTTTAGCTCAACGGCCCGCTGGAAGAGGTCTTCAACGCCAACCTCCCGTGTTGTTCCATGTAAAAGATACAAATCCCAGTGCAACTCTATTCCTCGGAGATTACGTGTATTTCCGGTAGGTTTAAAGATTTCGTCCTTATAAATATTTTTTAAAAAAGACATGAATCTTTTTGTCTCGAGTTGATAGCCAAGCTCCTCCAATAACACCCCGGCGCGTTTAACCTGGGCAGGCTTGATCAGGATATCTAAATCGCTGCTCGGCCTTGTTGCAGGATCGGGATATACCGATCGCGCAAGGGCTGGTCCTTTTAGTATCAGTATCTCAATACCGGCATGCTGAAAGGCACCCAACATCCCGCTCAATTGTTTTTCCATTTGTAACGTTCGAAACCTGCTCCACAGGAAGGCATTTCTTAACTGTTCTACCACGTGGTTCGGAAGATGAGACGCAGATGACAGTGTGGTAATCTTCCAGTAAAGCAAGGGGGATATCCACTGGTTTTTTAGCGCAATGAGAAGCTTGTCCCAGTCATCCTTTGGCGCATCAGGCGGAAAAACCGGAGCATCTTTGAGCAGGGATGAGATGTAAGGCTTGAATTGTTCGGGAATAGCAATCATTGTTTCATAACCTGAAAAAGTTGAAAGTGTAAAATAAGTCTTGTTTCCGGCATCTCGTGTCTATTTAACCGTTTATTGCGCTTAATTAAGAATCACACATTGTTCTCCCATAGTTGGAGCTCACCGGGGTCATCATGATACGGCAAGACGTGGAATGAAGGGCAATACCGGCATTGCACGGGTACAACGTTATTATGTACACGGTTGCGGAACTGGGAATATTTTGGTGATTTCCATATTTGTTTAAAGGGTATTTGGAAAATGTTTCCCATAGCGTATTTCCGCTGAAATTCACGGCGATTCCCTTCGTTACCGGCGCAACACGGTATTACGGTGCCGTCCACGAAAATAAAGGGCATACTCCAGTAGGTGCAGTTGCAGACGTCCGCCTTTCGCCGGGGAACATTCTTGTTCCAGGCGGCCAGGACGTTCAGCTCCAACGCCTTACGGTTGGTGGCCTCCACAATTTCATCGGGAATAACGGTGGGGAGTCCTTCTATTTCCTTGTATTGATGGAGGATACTCGTAAAGAAAACGGATGGGCGTTCCTTGCCGCGTGTCACCGTGTAAAGTAATTCAATAAACTTTTCCGTTTCATGCAAATTGTAGTTGGAGATGATGTAATGAAAGACCACCTGCGGGTAGATTTGCCCTGCTGCGCGGCGGATATCAAAGAAATCGGAAAGGTTTTGCTTCACCTGTTCAAAGTTTGAGCCGACACGGATTTTCTCGTAGGTTGCCGCCGTTGCGGCGTCAATTGAGGCAATGATCTTATCAACCTTCAGCCGCACCAATTCCCTTGCCCGGTCTTTTGTCAAAAGGTGGAAGGAGTCGTATATCTCAACGTCGATTTTTTTGGACTTGACGTACTCTATCATCCGCAAGAAGTCTTTGTTCAGGAAACTCGTGCCGATCCCCGTCATGCCCACCCACTTCAGGACGGGAAATTGCCGGATGATGTAAACAAATTCGTCGTATGACATGTCCCTCTCAACCTCATTCCAGTAGGTGTGTTCGCACATCACGCATTTCAAATGACAACGGGTGGTCGTCTCCACCTCGATTAACCGGGGAAGATGGAGCAAATAGGGAAAGAGGGTTTTTAAAATGAGCTTACGGGGGGCTTCTTTTCCGAACGTCAGGATATACCATAACTTGTTATAGATACCCTTAATACCCTGTTCCTGAAATATTCTTTTACACTTTTGTAATGAAGGCATGAACGAATTATACATCCTTCCAATAATGGTATCAACACCATATTTCACAAAGAAAAACGATAAATCGTGGGGAAGCAGGTAAAATCATTTTTTGCATTTATACTTCTGTAACAATAATGCAATGATTATCCTTTCAACGGGCATAAACTGAACATTCAAAAAGACCTGAGTCCTACCATCGGCAGGGGTTGCCTGGTATTTTGCGACAATTTAAAAGTTCAAATTATGCCCGTGCGCAGCATAACTACCTAATTTTGCTCAACGGCTCATGTATCTTCATCTAAAAAACGATAATGTCTAAAATAAACTTATCGGTCAATCTCTCTAATATCCCATTAAACAATCCCGGTATCCAGGCATCGGGGATTCCGGGGACTACCAGGGCGTTGCTAAAACGCATGGTTATGGCGACGGGTGGTGACGATAAAGTCCATCAGCAAGGAGCCGAGGGCGGGTCACAAAACCCCTACGGCTTTACTAACGTGGAATTAAGTGTAATGAAAGATTTTGGAAAAATGGAAATTACGAAGGCTGGCGAAAGGTTTGCTCATAAATAAATGAAATTTCATTGACATTGCAAGGTAAATAGAGTATTTTTTTATGACACTATAACTTGAAATTCGAAGAAGGCCGTAAGATGCCTTCTCTTTGTATATGGTACCTGTTTTCTCTTAGCCCCCATCGTCTAGTGGCCCAGGATGTCAGGTTCTCAGCCTGAAGACAGGGGTTCAAATCCCCTTGGGGGTACTTTATTCAGAGACAAACGGAAAAATCAAGGACCAACATCCCTGTTTATTCCAAAATGTGTACGCAGTACACGTCATACCAAAAATAAATAGCGTTATGTACCGAATTACTGGATTGGACAATATATTTAAGGAGAAGATGGTATGGGAAACGTTTATAGTTGCGGATCATGTGGTTTGGCTACGACCGATAAAGGGCATCTTTGCAATCCGGTCATAGCGTCGAAGGCGTATGTATGTAAGTCTTGCGACACAATAACGGGCGACCCCAGACACATCTGTACCCCCAAGCTGGTCAATTTAAAGTATGCCTGTAGCTCCTGTGGACGGTTGTCGGCAAAACGAGAACTGCTCTGCAATCCTACCCCACTGGCAAAGCAGAAAAAGGAAAAGGCTGCCAAAAAACCTGCCGCTAAAAAATCGGCTACAATAAAACCTGTCGCTAAAAAATTGGCCACAAAAAAACCTGCCGCTAAAAAATCGGCTACAATGAAACCTGTCGCAAAAAAATCGGCCACAAAAAAACCTGCCGCTAAAAAGATAGCCAAATCCAGGAAATAATAACGGTACAATTTGATAATCCATCCATCACCAACCAGACAAAATTCTCTATCCACTCCTTTTACCATGTAAAAAAACGGTTAAACAGTTCCCCATCGCCTGCGCTGAACGGGATTAAGATTGCCAAAAATAGGGCAGTATAAACAGGTATAATAGAGCAAGAAAATTCTGCTTTTAGAAGAGACTTGATAGGCTTCAGTTGGTTTTTCACAAACCCTAACTTTTCCCCAAGCGCATTGATTCTGTTAGCCAAATAGCAACGCCTTTAAAAAACGAAAAACCCAATATTAAGTACCAATTGTAAAAACATACTTAATAAAAAACGAGTTTTGTTGGTGGTGGAAAATGACTTATTTGGCGGGGTGTGTACGTTCTTTATCGTTTCCCCATTGATAACGGGTTGGCCATCATGTGCTTTTTGCTGCTTAGTGAATAGTTCAACCGCGCCGCTCCTGCCGACTTCAAAGATTTCTGGCACAAGAATCTGGTCAATTAAGGTTTGTTTTTGGGGGCGCACCTTCCTGGAAAGCATTGTTCTTTTCAACCTTAATGTCTTTCTCCGTCTTTTGTGTTTTTCCCTGTCGAATTGTACGCCACGAGAAATGAAGTGCAACAACACTGGCGCTCAATCACAAGGGCGATCTTGGCGCGTTGGGTTCATTGTCAGAATCAATCGAGTTGAAAGAAGAATCATCTGTTGGCGCTGTATGGTTCGTAAGTCGGGTTGTGAGGGAATGGGGAATAGAGAAATCGCTGGGGAATGACTTCCTGGGAAAGCTTGCGATGTGGCAGGTAATAGCGCGGGTAATAAACCAAGGGTCAAGGCTATCTGCCGTAAGGCTTGCGCAGGTACATGCCGCAGGTAGGTTCTGGATTTTAAAAGAGGATTTGACGAGAATGACCTGTACAAGAATCCGGCATGGTTGGCTGAGAACGGGAGTATTCCCACCTTCTTGTAAACAGGCATTTTGTCCCGTAGGGACAGATGGAAATAGCCCACCGATTCATCGGTGGGGACCGTGTCCAGAATTGCTAGTCCCGTAGGGACGGCTGACGGCGTTAACGTTTCCAGCCGCCATTGCAGGCACAAGGCGCCTACAAGAATTTGGGAATGCTCCCGATGAGAACCAGAGAGCGATAGAGCAAAAGCCGAAGCTGTTCTTGTACGATGAGACAATCAGTTGTTTAGACGGAGATCAGAATTGTTTTGGATGGAAAATAACTCTATAGTGACCTCAAAAAGGAACTTGTTGACAGCCCTGCCGGTGTTCAAAAAAATCCGGGACACAATCAGCCAGCCTCTCTTTTCTGAATGTTTTTTAAAAGTCTGTTTTAATAAAGGAGCCGTGTAATGATTAATGTAAAAAATTTGATTTTTTCAAAAGAAAAGGTGTGTTTTAAGAAAAATGAGGTGATCTTTGATGACCAGGACGAGGGAAACGAAATGTATTTCATAGACACGGGAAGGATCAAGATTGTGAAAAAAGTGGGGGATACCGAAGGGATTCTTGCCATTTTGAACGCCGGCGATTTTTTTGGCGAGATGGCATTAATCACGGGAAACAAACGCACCGCAACCGCCTCGGCCCTCACGGATTGTAAACTCCGCATTATGGACAAAAAAACGTTTGATTCGAATATTGAAAACGATAAGGCTTTTACGAAAAAGATGCTGGAAACCCTTGCACACAGGCTCGAAGAAACCGATTTAAACCTCAACCGGTATTTCCAGCGGATTCTAAGGTTTTCGAAGGTTTTTAAAATACATTGATTGATTTGCGCTTGGTAATAGGTGGAAAACGTACAATTGCGCCTGTGAAGTATCTGGTGAACCGAAAAGGGAAAAGGTGATTATCTTGTAGCGCGGAAACTTCTGTGCAAGCTCATCCATTAGGCCTGCGATTTTTTTGTCAGTCCCGGTATCTTCGATTTCGTCCAGTGCTTTTCAATCGAATCCACACGACCTGATGTCGTCCCGTTGTTACTCAGACGCTACCCGCAGTAATTCGTCCAGCGTTGTTTCTCCTTTGCGAACGGAGTCGAGTCCGTCCTCCCACAAAACCTTTGTTCCCCGCTTGACCGCCTCTTTGGTAATCTCACCGGAATCTTTGTGGGACAGGATGAGCTTCTTTATGGCGTCGTCAACGACTAAGAATTCGGCGATACATTTTCGGCCTCTGAATCCCGTGTTGCTGCAGTCGTCGCAGCCTCTGGACCGGTAGAGGTATTCACCCTCGTTTAATCGGGCCGTCTGACGTATATCCGGAGGAGGCAGGTAGGTTTCACGGCACTTTTCGCACAGCTTTCTTACTAGCCGCTGGGCGAGGACGCCGATGATGCAGGATGAGATAAGATAGTCCTCCATCCCCATGTCCATCAGGCGGTTAAAGGCGGATGCGGCGTCGTTCGTGTGGAGAGTGGAAAAGACGAGGTGTCCTGTCAATGACGCCTGTATGGCAATCGACGCGGTGTCACGGTCACGGATTTCGCCGATGAGGATGACGTCCGGGTCGTGCCGTAATATGGAGCGGAGGCCGGTGGCGAAGGTCAAGTCAATCTGCTGGTTTACCTGTATTTGGTTTACCCCTTCCATGTTGTACTCCACCGGGTCTTCAACGGTTATTATTTTTAGTTCGGGAGAGATGATTTCTTTCAGTACGGCGTAGAGTGTTGTAGTTTTCCCGCTACCGGTCGGCCCGGTTACCAGCAACATGCCTTCCGGCTTGTTTATCATGCGGCGGAATTTTGTCAGGAATACGGGTGAGAAGCCCAGTTTTTCAAGGTCAAGCGTTACGGCGCTCCTATCCAAAATCCTCATGACAACGCCTTCGCCGTGGCTCATGGGGATAATTGATATGCGCAAATCCACTTCTTTTCCGGCTACCTTCATCATGATTCTACCGTCCTGCGGCAACCGTTTTTCGGCGATATTCAATTTTGCCATGATTTTGATACGGGAGATTATGGCGTTGTACATTTCCTTTGGCGGCGGCACAAGCTCCTGTAAAACGCCGTCCACGCGATACCGCAGCCGCGCGTTCTTCTCGAAGACCTCCAGATGCACGTCGCTTGCGCCCAATTCGATTGCTTTTGTCAATGTGCTGTTCACCAGGCGGATCACGGGCGCCTCCGATGCCATGTCGCGCAGGTGTTCCACGTCTTCCATGACCTCTATGGCGGAGGCCTCAACCGCTTCATCCTTGACTTCTCCTTCAAAGAGCGCCGCAAGGGAGGCGGTGATGTCCTTTTCGCAACCGGCAAATACCTGTATCTGCTTTTGCGTGGCTAAGGAAATGGCCTCCCTTAGCAGGAGATCAGACGGGTCTGCAATGGCAACGTCAATAGCGCCGTTGTGAACGCGCAAGGGAAGGATACGGTTGGCAACGAGGAATACCTTTGGCAGGTTTTCGACGAGGGGGTACTGGTCATCCTTCTTCTTTTCCCAGATGGGGATTTGCAGTAATTTGCCGTAGGCCAGGCGCAAGTCTTCTTCGGAAATGGTTCCCAGGTCGATCAGGATACGCCCCAGCTTTTGCCCGGTCTGTCTTTGCACCTCGTTGGCGCGGTCCAAGTCTACCCGGCTGACCTTCTCGAGTTCAAACAGTACGTCACCGACGTTGTTAATTAGAGGTTGTTCCATATTTGTTTGGTAGTAACAGTTTAATTGTTTTAAAAAAATGGTTGTGTTTTTTTAGTCCCGATAAGGACGTGAGGTAATAGGCAGGCAATGTATTGCCTGTATTTTTTGCTATAGTTTAATTACCTTTAAATCATTTATGTTATCGAAATGTGCATCTCCTGTAATTAAGAGGTACATTTTGTTCTATACAAATAGATGCAATCCACAAGTCATTTTCAGGAATAGGACGGCCTTTCTGTTTTAATTCTAATCTTATGGAACTATGATGGTCGGCCGTTTTCCTTGTAAAATTTAACACATCGCAAATATCAATAAATTCATTGTAGCCTTTTAGGTTTTCTTTTTGGCGGGATGAGTTTCTGGCAGTAAAGAGAATCTCTGCTATCACAGGAACTGGAAGACAAAGGGTTGATACGGTGATAAGTGTCTTGGTGATTATAGGGTCATTCTTAAACAAGCGTATCACGATGTTGTACCAAGGCTAAACCTTCCATTCATTCAGATTTACCCTTTCAAACTCTTCCTCCACTATTTTTAACCTCGTGTTCGCCTCTTCTTCACTCGATATGCCGGCAAATCTTAGGATAGGAGATAACTCCTTTTGCTTAACAGCAATAGTTACTTCAACCCCTGTATTTTCCCCTATTCCTTTAATTAATTCCAACGGTCTTAATATACCATGTTCATATATTGCATGTATAGTTTTCGGCATTTCTTAACAATCCTTTTGCAGTGACTATACCTAATCGGATAACAGATATAAAAAATCTTTATACTTATGGATATTTGTTTTTATTGTACACTAGATAAAATGCAAATATCTATAACAAAATCTGTTACTATTTTCTCCATTCTAAAAAATTTTCAAATGCATCATGATTCAAACTTGCAACGGTAGTTTAATAATGGATGCCTTTTCAAATTTAATTGTAGGAACAGAGACTCTTGGCGCTTTGGCAATCCTTTCAGAATATTTTATCAATTCTGTAACCCATCTTCCAACTTCTGCTTTAACAATTTTTTCTCCACATTGAGGACACACTCCAGCAGGTATATCCTCGATAATAATAAGCTCGTCGCGTATCCAAAAATCTTGTTTGATTAGTTTTTCTCGCATAGGTGTATTACAAATTTCACACTTTCCATAATCATATCCTGTAGCTTTTTTCTTCATTATTCTTTGATTGAAAAAGTTTTTAATCCTTCGACCCTCTCGAAGTGCTTTAGGTTATTGGTTAGGATTGTGAGATGGTCAATAATCCAATCCGTATCTACCAGATATTTCATAGTTTCACACCAGGTCTTGTGTTAATAAGACGATCAGCATAAACATTCTTTTTCAATTCTTCGCAATTAATTGTATCTGCCCATCCACCAAAAGTGGTATCCAAAGGATATCCTTCCCCTTTTTTGGGAATCTCTATAATTGTAACAGTAATTTCCGTTCCTTCTTTAATCTCTACTTTTTCTAAAGGCTTAATTACCCCTTTAGAGAACTTTGCTCTAACCGTTTTTGACATATCTGTCTCCTATTTTGATTGTTAATAAATGTTGTAAATAATTTCTCCACTTCATTGAGGCGGGCAATAATGATGCGACCCATTCCTTTGCATACCGGGTAATGGTTTATATTTAATAAAAATCTTTATATCCTGTGCCTGGCTATCGGTGGCCTTACCAAGTGTTTTTGGATGATACGTCTCTCCTTCATTCCAGCCTCCATTATCCAAAATAACTATCTTATCGGTACTATTTTCATAGTCTGGATTTTTTCCAACGTCAAAATAAAAGGCATTGTTGTTGTATGCGACCCAGATGGCTGTTGAGTGTGTTGTATGTTTACCGTGGTGGTAGAATGGAATCATCTTCCTCATCTATCTGATATTGCTTTGTGGTGTATTCCACCTGTTGTTGTGGGCTCAAGGCTTGCCATTGTTCTTCTTTCAGGCCAAGAGGATTCTTGTTGCACAACCTTCAAAAAAGAGCACCAAAAACAACAAGAACAAAAGCATTCTTTGATGTGTGGATATCACAAAGACTCCTTAAGTTAAACCTGCAATGACAAATAAAATTGCGCACTTTGCCTTATTCTACAAGGTCTTTTGTATACGGGAGCATTCCAAAATCTTTGTAAACTCTTTGTTCCAGATGGGCTTTTGATCATAGCCCAGCAATTCATTGCTGGATCGTATAGCCACAGCCCCGTAGAAACGCCCTGCCAGGGCGTCTCTACTTACGCTGAAAGCATAAAACAGTCAGTCGTCCCTACGGGACTAAAAATCCTAGCCTACAGTCCCACCGATAAATCGGTGGGCTATTTCCATCTGTCTCTCCGGGACAAAACACAAATTTGTAAAAAATCGGGAATGCTCCCGCAATATAAGCCTTTGTGGTCTTGCCCTGTAGGGGCAAATGCCAATAGGCAGGCAATTTATTGCCTGTAGGGAAAAAACGAAATAGTGAGTCCCGTCGGGACGATCGATTATGTGATGCTATTCTCCCCAAAGATATTTTTCATCAAATTCTATGTTATTCTTTCTGAGAAATTTTAGATACTCATCCTGGAAACTGTTTTCCCTATGGTGGTTTTCTTGGTTTTCAATATACTTTATCGTTTCTTCCACGTTTGAAATGCTTATACTAAATGCCCCATAGCCCTCTTGCCACGAAAACAGCTTCTGTTCTGGAAAAGTTTCATGAATCCATTTCGATGACCCACCTTTGAGAAATTGAATCGCTTTGGCAATCGAAGTAGTTGAATTTAATGACAATAAAATATGGATATGATTATCGACGCCACCTATAGAAAGAACCTTAAATTTATTTTCCCTTGCAATGCCACATATATAAGGATAGAGACGTTCACGTAATGAAGAAGAAAGCCATATCTCGCTATTTTTCGTGCTAAAAACCGTGTGAATAAGAATATTAATGTAAGTATTTACCATAATCTTTATCCTCAATATTCCTTGTTGATTGATCCCTGCGGGACTTTTGATAATAGCCCAGCAATTCATTGCTGGATCGTATAGCCACAGCCCCGTAGAGACGCCCTGACAGGGCGTCTCTACGGGGCTGAAAGCGTAAAACAGTCAGTCGTCCCTACGGGACTAAAAATCCTAGCCCATAGTCCCACCGATAAATCGGTGGGCTATTTCCATCTGTCCCTACGGGACAAAATACCTATTTACAAGAAAGTGGGAATGCACCCACTATAAAGAGACATAGCAACGCTTTTAACCCATTATAGGTAAGACTTTTTCTATTGTGGCTAAGACCTTTTTCAAATTCATTGGTTCAGAATCAATTACCGCGTCATTAGGAAGGTGAAGATGGTAAGGATAGGTACCAACATCTTTATGGTGCTTTACGTTGTCCCACCTTTTAACCAAGTTACCATCGGCGCTTTGCCAGTGAAAGCTATATGTCTCAAGATGTATCATATTTTTACGGAGCTGTGTATATTCGGCAAATTCCAGAATGTCTCCGTTTGATAAATTGCATTTTATCCGGATGTAACCATCTCCTTCTCCGACCACACGTTTTAATACTCTAAAGGAAGAAACAACCCGACTTACTATAAGCTCCTGGATTATGTCATCAAGATATTTTTCGACCATTTATTTTTTGCCTTCAAACGCAACCTTTTCTTCTATGATCCGATTACGCATTTGATAAACAGATGACCATTCGATAAAATCCATATCATCTCCCATTTTGCCTTCACTGAATTTCTTAAAGAAAACCGATGATTTCATCCCGTAAGCACGTTCAAACACCTTTAACTCCTTATTAAACCTCTTTATCTTCTCTTCATATTTTGCAATTTTATAGTCCAGCATTTTAGAGATACTTTGAGAAATGAATGTGTCTTCTCCATGTTTTTCAATAAATTTTTCCAGATTTTTTACTTTCAATAAGGTTTGCTTCATGAGATTCATCTCCTTATACAAAATTTAATTCGAATTCCGGGGACACCATACTTCATTATTGGGGCTGAATGGTGTCAAATCTTTATCGTAGAAGAACGATGTTGATTTGAAAGAGTTGACCCCTTCTCTTTGTCCAAATTTGCAATAAATCGGGGATGCTCCCGCAATAAATCCGGTTGAATATAAAGTGGACGGGGGAAATCAGACAAAAGAATGTTGTAAATAATTTCACCATTTCATTGAGGCGGGCAATAATGATACGGCACTTCCCGTTGCATACCGGGCAATGGCTTATATTTAATAAAGACCTTTATATCCTGTGCCTGGCTATCGGTGCCCTTACCGAGTGTTTTTGGATGATACGTCTCTCCTTCATTCCAGCCGCCGTTATCCAAAATAACTATCTTATCGGTACTATTTTCATAGTCCGGATTTTTTCCAACGTCAAAATAAAAGGCATTGTTATTATATGCGACCCAGATGGCTGTTGAGTGTGTTGTATGTTTACCGTGGTGATAGAATGGAATCATCTTCCTCTCGCCTCTTACCAGATCGAAGGACAACGGTTCATAATCTTTTCTTTTGCCGAGAAAATGACTAATCCTTCCATTCATCAAAATTTACCCTTTCAAACTCTTCCGCCAGCATTCTTAACATCTTGTTTGCCTCTTCCTCACTCAATATACCGGCAAATCTTAGAATAGGAGACAAAATATTTTTCCTAACAGAAATAGTTGCTTCAACTTTAAAAACCTGTTTAATACTTCATAAAAGATAATTCATTATCTCTTCGAAAATATCACTTAATTCGGGTATACCAGATTGAATTGTTTCGCCGGTAGATACATGCTTGTGAGACACAAATTTTAGCTGAGGCTTATGATTGGCGTTGTCATATCGGAATATGAGTTTCCCGTCTTTTTGTTGATAGTGAAAAGCGTAGGTAAGTTTTTCAACCTTATATCTGAGGTCAAGATATTCAGTGAAAAACAAACTCGAATAGTCAATAAAGGTTACCTTTCCTTTGATAATTCCGATTTTTTCTGTTCTACCATCAATGCTTAAACCAGAATCGGTTATCAAATGGGTTTTTGAATATTCTTCGATAACTTTCACAAGCCCGGCAAAATATTCAGTGAGTAACATATTCTATTTCTTTCAGTTTTTTCAAATCTGTCATTATTTTTCCCCTGATCTTTAATTCACCTGCCCACGCAATGTATTCCAGGTCTCCCTTCTTCATATCTTCGGATGTAAACTCTTTTTGAAATGTATCTGAAGATACGTTGTATTCAGTTTCATATTCTTTAATCTGCTTGTCCGTCTTATCCAGGCCGATTTCGAGTCTTTTAATTTCAGCAGAAATAGCAGCCCTGACAATATCCAAGACACTATCCTTTGTGTCGGATTGTATTTGTAGTTTTATCATCTTAAAACCTCCCAAAATCTTTCAGTATCTAGGTCTTTGCGTATGAACACCATTTTTGTCCTTTAAGATCATTGCAAATATTTATTTTTAGATCCTCAGCATCAATCAAATCTTTCCATCAGCCAGCCGAAGCTTTTAGTGTCTTACAAAAATATTTCCTTTTTTAGTTTTACCTAAATCCTGCAATCGTTTTTAGACGACAATTGCTAAAACAAGCATTAATCAGTGGTTACGGGATATTTATATGAATTCATTATTCACTCAAAAAGTGAATGTTTAACCTTGTGTGAAATGCTATAAATCCAATAAATACAATGGCTTGCAAAGATTTAATTAAATTCGATTGCAGGATTTAGGTTTTACGTTAACTTGCGAATATACCTGGTTAAAACAGACAAATGTTCTTTTTTTTCTCGCTAATCGCGCTAACCTCTTTTTTCGTGCTGTATCGTACATCTTTAATGCGTCGTCTGTCAGACCAAAGGCCTTGGACAACCTTTCTTTACATTCTTTCAGCCGAAGATAATCAGTTTGTCCGCGATATGATTTACTGCTGTTAACCCAACTCACCCAATTTTCTTTTGAATCGTAGTATTTATCAATAATGGTCCTCATGACCTTATGCTTTTCCTTTTTTGAAAGGATGTCAGCCATGATATCCATAATGACTTCTGTCTCATATTCACCAGATGCTTCACGACACTCTATCCAAAAAAGAAGTCTCCTCATGCCGTCATCTGCCAACTTTCCCATGAAAAGTTTAAGCCAATGTATGCAACATGCTTTATTATCCTCATATTGCCGGGAGACATATTGTGTGTCAGAAGTCCCTTTCCCCGGATCAAGGGTTAGGGCTTGTGCATGTCCTTCCCAATCCGTGCAACGTTCGGGAAGCAATGGTTTTCCCTGGTTTATTTGTTCTTGGCTCATCCGTTCGATTTCGTTTTTTCGACTCTCTTCCGTTTGATACTCTGCCATAATTTTAGCAAACTCTTTCAGGCACTTTTCACATTTAATTTCCCTTAAATGGCGCACCATCCTTGCTTTTATATTGATAGCCAAGCCAGAAGGTCTTAAGATGCTTCATGGATTCCTCACCGGGGATATCAAATATATCGCTCATAGTTCAGCTTTTTGATCATGTTTTTATTTTAGCGATTACCGCCTGATAGTTCGCTTTTTTACGTTATGTTTGTCGAACCTGAGTTAAGTTTAGCCGTGCCATGTTCAGCGCGCAGTGTGCGGAAAACCTTTTTATGTCTATCCGGGCGCCTCTCAACCTTAACTCCTTCACTTCAAACGCCCCATCAGAAACAACGGCAACGTAAACCAAACCAACGGGTTTATCCTTCGTAGCGCCGCCCGGACCGGCGATACCGGTGGTTCCGATGCCGATGTTTGCTGCAGACCGCTTCTGTATCCCTTCAGCCATCGCCCTTGCCACCTCCCGACTCACGGCGCCGTGTTTGATAATAAGTTCTTCCGGAACGCCCAAAATGGAGGACTTTGCCCGGTTGCTGTATGCAACAACACCCTCCAGGAAAAAGTCGGAGATACCGGGAATATTAGTCAGCTTGTCTGAAACCAGCCCGCCCGTGCAGGATTCGGCAACGGCTATGGTCTTATTATGTTTTTTCAAAAGAAGGGCAACGGCAGACTCCAGCGTCTCATCCCCGGTTCCAAATACCGCATGTCCGAGCTTCTGCCGTGCATTTTGCTCGACGGCATCCAGGATTTTTGCTGCGCCTTCCCCGGTAGGCGCAGTTGCAAGAATGCTTACGGACACGATGCCGTCGTGAACCAATGTCATCACCCTGGCCTGTTCCTTGCTATCCCCCACGGCATCTTCCACTGCACGCTCGGATATCCCGAAGGTATGAATAGTCCTCGTTCGCGAGCAATCTTCCCCAGACTTACTGGTAGCACGCGTCGCCAGATATTTTTGCAGCATGGATCGCATTTCACCGGGTACACCGGGCAAACAGACGAACTCCGCGTTGCCATGCCTGAAGACGAACCCGGCGGCAGTTCCATGGGTGTTGGAGACTACGGTTGCGCCATCCGGAACCATTGCCTGCTTTTTATCCGCATCCGTAACCTTTCTGTGGCGGTTTTCGACTATCTTCTGTATATGAGTATGCGACTCCTCGTCCACCACCAGCGAAACGCCAAAGAAGTCGGATAAGACCTCGCGCGTTACGTCGTTTGCCGTTGGGCCCAGCCCGCCGGTAATAATGATTAAATCCACCCGTTTAGCAGCAACATTCAGGGCTGATTTCAACAATACCTTATCATCACCAACGGAGGTTTGAAACTGCACCCGAATGTTCTTCTCCGTCAAAGCATTTGCAATATACGGGGTATTGCTGTCGGTAATCTGTCCTAAGATAATTTCTGTGCCGATGGTAATAATTTCTGATGTTGTCATGTAACCCTTTTAATATCCTTAATGTCTTTGATATATAATTTTGCAAAAAATCTTCATACCGTAATCCCTGCTTCTTCATCGGCAAGAATCGCCGCGCAATTCAGGCACGCCCTGATGTCTTCGCCGTCAATGTCAGGATATGCCTTTTTTACACCATCAAAATCTTCTCCGGCGGCAAAAATGTCAGCGTTCAGCGCGTTCAGGTTAGGATTTCCTGCAGTTCCTTGTTCATGGCAATGACTGCGTCCTCTGCTGCGTTCTTCCATGTGGACATGGTGTATTTTCCCTTCCAGGGAGCGGTGTTGTAAGCGTAGAGGATGGAGCGTGAGGCGTTGATGATGGCGCCAAGTCCGTCGGGGTTGAAGCAGTGTTTGATGTCTTTAGCGGTTGCGCCCTGAGCGCCGTATCCGGGGACGAGAAAGTACGTCTTGGGCATGATTTTTCTGAGGGTTGCAATCTCTTGTGGGTAGGTAGCTCCCACAACGGCGCCAACGGCGCTGTATCCTTCGTTTCCCATTAAGGCGCTTCCCCACTCGTTGGTCTTTTCCGCTATAATTTCGTGCAGCTTTTTTTGCCCGCACAGGATGTCTTGGAATTCGCCGGAGAGGGGGTTTGAGGTCTTTACCAGGACAAATATGCCTTTGCCATGCTTTTTTGCGGTTTGCATGAAGGGGAGGAGGCTGTCGCTTCCCATATAGGGGTTGACGGTCGCCGCATCAGCGGCAAAGGGGATGGTGGCCACGTCGCCGATGCGCGTCTCTCCAATGTGCGCTGAGGCGTACGCCTCTGCCGTGCTGGGGACGTCGCCTCGCTTAACGTCGCCAATTACGATGAGTCCCTTCTCTTTGGCGTAGAGAATTGTTTCAGCGTAGGCCTTGACTCCCCACCAGCCGTACATCTCATAGAATGCAATCTGCGGTTTAACGATGCCGGCATGCGGGGCGACAACGTCGATCACCTGCCGGTTAAATTCCAAAATAACCCTTGCCGCATATTCAAGGCTGTTTTGCTTCAGTAAGGAAGTGAAAGGTTGTTTAATGGCGTCGGGAATGAGTTGGAAATATGGGTCTAGTCCCACGGCTACCGGGCTGTTTTTGTTACGTATTACGGCGATAAGACGATCGGCGAAGTTTTCCATCTTAAAGTGATAAAAAGTTTTTCAGGAGTGTTGGTCCTTCTTCGGTCAAAAATGATTCAGGGTGAAATTGAACGCCTTCAAGGAGGTATTGCTTGTGCCTGAGTCCCATAATCTCGTCGTTGTCCGCCCTAGCGGTTACTTCGAGGCAATCGGGGAGGGTGTCTTCCTGCACAATAAGGGAATGGTAACGGGTTGCCGTAAAAGGGTTTGAGATGCCTTTGAAGATGGTTTTGCCGTCATGGCTGATTTGGGACGTCTTTCCGTGCATAAGCCTGCGTGCGCGAACAACGGACGCCCCGTACGTGTAGGCAATGCACTGGTGCCCCAAACAAACGCCGAGGATCGGTATCTTTCCCGAAAATCTCCGTATAATGTCGTTGGAAATACCCGCTTCTTTCGGCGTGCAAGGGCCGGGAGATATGATGATGTAATCGGGCATTATTTCCTCAATCTCGGTGAGGCTTATCTTGTCGTTTCTAAAGACTTCCAGCCTGGCGCCAAAAGCGCCGATCTGTTGTACCAGATTATAGGTGAAAGAATCGTAATTGTCGATAATGATTATCATGGTGGTTTTGTATCCTAGTGCGTACTATAACAAAATAGTTTTTGAATATCAAAGAGATTTTAAGTATTAACCAATTAAGTTCTTGCATTATCTCCCGGCAAGCCCCGTCCATGCAAATTTAACTTGACAGAAAAGGGCGTTTTTTACTATACTCATACGGTTATGATTTTGGTTAGTAAGGGGATACGGTTAATATGATACACTAAATATATCTGCGTTGTTAAGCCAAAAATTGGGTGAATCGGTGGATCAATAAAGTGGGGATGACCCACTTTTTTGTTTTAATACATTTATAAAAAGGCAGTTATGGATAAAGAAAGTTTACTCCGGTTGGTCGATAGTTTGCACAGGGATAAGGAAATTGCCAAGGAGGTTGTGTTTCAGGGCATAGAGTCAGCCCTGACCACGGCTGCACGTAAGCATTTCAGGTCGCAGATTGCTATTACCATCCAAATTGATAGGGCTACAGGGGAAATTATCGCGATGGAAGGTGAGCATCGGATTGATCCTTCTGAATTAGGCAGAATTACAGCCCAAACCGCAAAACAGGTGATTGTTCAGAAGATACGGGAAGCCGAAAGGGACGTTATCTATGAGGATTATACCGGTAGAAAGGGTTCCATCGTTGGTGGTACTATTCAAAGATTCGAGGATTCTACGATAATCGTCAATTTGGGTAAAACTGAAGGGTTCCTGTATAAGTCGGAACAGATTGCAAACGAACACTACAATACGGGAGAACGGATTCGGGCGATCATTTTTGACGCGAAAAAGATTGGCACCCGTGTAAAGATACTGTTGTCGAGGGCGCATCCCGATTTTGTGCGCAGGCTTTTTGAATTGGAAGTGCCGGAAATTGCGGAAGGAACGATTGTGATTAAGGCGCTTACAAGAGAGGCCGGTCACAGAACCAAGCTTGCCGTGGTCTCAAACGATGCCAACGTGGATTGTGTTGGCGCGTGTGTCGGCGTGCGCGGGGCGCGTATTAAGAATATAGTGGATGAATTAAATGGCGAGAAGATTGATATTATTAAATGGAGCGATGAACCGGAGACGCTGCTGCCCAATGCGTTGAAACCTGCTGAGGTTTCAGGGATTATTTTATCCGCCAGCAATCGGTCGGTAACTATTGTTGTGCCGAATGACCAGCTTTCACTGGCTATCGGTAAAAGAGGGCAAAACGTGCGGCTCGCTTCTCGCTTAACCGGTTGGGATATTGATATCATAACGGAAACGGAGCATGAAGGGAAGCAAGAGGTTTCGAACGCGCCGGTAACCGAGGTCTCTGCCGATAATAAAACGCCTGCTGACAACGCACCGGCCGTAGCGGAAGTAGAAAGCGCTGTGGTGGGTACTGTGGGTGATAAGGACGGAATATTGTAACGTTATTGGATTGGACGGGTCATTTGTACCGATATTTTAGGAGCTTAAATGGAAAGAATTCGTATTAGTTCACTTGCTAAAGAACTAGGGGTAAAGAGTGGTATCCTGATTGAGCAGTGTCATGAAAAGGGGTTAACTCACATTACCCATCATGCGAATACCTTGATTCCTGAACAGGCAGAATCGATAAAACAGGTTTTTGTGGGAAAGGTAAAGAAGCCAGCTCACGCAAAAGAAGAGCCGAAGGCTAAGGAGCCTCTTGTTACAACGGTTGTAGTGCCGAAAAGGGAAGAGAAGGTGCCTCATGCAGCGCCGCAGGTAGCGCCTCATGCAGCACCGCAGGTAGCGCCTCATGCAGCGCCGCGGGTAGCGCCTCATGCAGCGCCGCGGGTTGCGCCTCATACAGCGCCGCGGGT